>JAEYRR010000327.1 GCA_023435505.1 Bacillota bacterium
ATTCCACAGCGTTCACATCCCAACCCTACATCTGAACGTTCAGAAAAAGACAACCTCTCTTCTCTTATCCAACGGTGGATTGTCTGTACTGAGACTTCAAACTTTTCAGTCACCTCTTGTACTCCACACTCCGGATGATCATAAATATATTGTTTTACCACTTTAAACGTATCTTCTAAAGAGTCCAGACAGCTTGGACAAAGTGGTTGTCCACCAAAAAAGTTATATAACTTATTACAATTCTTGCAATTTCTGACATCCATACTTATTCCTCCTAAAAACCTTTTCCTATGCACAAACAAAGAAAATAAACTTTATATGCTCCGGCTTTAAGTAATGCATTGGTACACACTTCTATTGTACTCCCTGTAGTATATATATCGTCTATTAATAACACTATTTTACCTTTTATACTAAAATTATGATTCGGAGTGATTCGAAATGCGTTCTGTAGGTTATATATTCTTTCCCTGTTGTCCAATACCTTCTGTGGTCTTGTATTTATACAACGTTCTAGCACCTCTTCTACAGGTAACAAGGTTCCTGTTCCAACAATCTTTGCAAGAAGACCCGCCTGATTATAACCCCGTATCCGGAGTTTTTTACTATGTATAGGGATTGGGACAACTACCTGAATCCCAGTGGACTGTATCCAGTCTTTGTAATGCAGCAAAAGCTGCTCTCCAAAAAAATCTGCATACTCACTTTTCCCTCGATATTTAAAAGCAGACATGGAATTCTTCATCTTTCTGTCATATAACCAAAGACCATATCCCATCTCATAATGAAAGACACGTTTTTCACAGTCGTAACAGTACTCTTTCTCCATAATTCCTAAAGGCTTCCCACACTTTTTACAGCGTGGTTCTCTTACATATGGAAGTTCCTCATAGCACACCCTACATATGAGCTCTCCCTTTGGAATTACAATACGCTCACAAATAGGGCACCTCTTTGGGTATAAGAAATCCAGTATTGCTTTCAATCCCCTCATACTCTACCGGCCTAAAATAGTTTTTCTGGATACACTCCCTGTTTTACCAGGTCTTCAAATGACTTCACTACATATTCCTTATCTTCTTTATAGGTTACTCCAAACCACTTATCCTTAGAGGATAATACGGTAACTTCCGCCTTATTTTCGTTAATTAAGTCTCCTACAATCATAGGTAGTAAAAACTCTGCCTTCATTTCATTTCCCTTAATCTGAGAAAGGAATTCTACAAAACGATCTTCCAGCTCATTTAAGAAATCAGGCATGAATCCCCACATATTCATTGATACAGGGGTTTCGTCTGTCAACTCCTGTCCTTCGATATCTGACACAATCTTACCCTTCTCTCTGTGAATACCGGAGGTCTCTAGAATGTCCACTAACTTATGCTGGGCATTAACCTTACATACCCCTCTGGTTACAGAACCATTCTCGCTGAGGGTATTCCCTAATTGGAAACCAACCATAGAAATGTTATATTTTTCAGAGCTTTCCGTCTGACTGATAAGAAAATCATGGATTTTTTTAAATCCTTCCTCACCATAATAATCGTCTGCATTCACAACAGCAAAAGGTTCATGAATAGCATCCTTTACAGACAGAATTGCCTGCCCGGTTCCCCATGGCTTAATTCGTCCCTCTGGTACAGAAAATCCCTCTGGAAGATCAGTTAACTCCTGGAACACATACTCCACGTTAATCTGTTCTGCCACTCTGTTACCTACTATTTTAACAAAGTCCTCTTCTAAATCTTTACGAATAATAAAAATTATTTTGCTAAAGCCTGCTTTTTTAGCCGCATAAGCTGAATAATCCATAATAATCTCGCCACTTGGTCCTACTGGCTCAAGCTGTTTGATGCCACCAAAACGACTTCCCATTCCAGCAGCCATTACTACTAAAGTACAATCCATTTCCAATCTCCTTTCATTCCTTATTGCTAAGTGTTCTCCTACTGCTTTTTTGCTAACGCTTTGTTTATTATAATATAAATTTAAATTTTTTACAAACCATTGATTTCCTTAATACGTACGTCCAGACTGGAATAACGCTTCTGTTCCATGGTATTGTCAATCATCTTCTGTACAATATCTTCACTACCCACAATAGTCACGCATTTTTTCGCTCTGGTTACGGCTGTGTATAAAAGGTTACGGTTAAATAGCATCCTCGGCCCTGTTAACAAAGGGATGACTACCGCCGGGTATTCGCTACCCTGAGATTTATGAATGGTGATGGCATAGGCTAGTTCTAATTCCTCTAGATTGCCAAAGGGGTATTCCACCCTTCTTCCTTCTTCAAATTCAATAGTCATAAGTTCAGCAAAAGAATTGATTGCCACAATGATTCCACAGTCCCCATTAAAGACTCCAGTGCCCTTATTCAGGCAAATGTCATACTCGTTACGTATCTCCCATTCCATCTGGTAGTTATTCTTAATCTGCATGACCTTATCGCCTTCCCGAAATATAATTTCTCGGAATTCTTTTTCCTTTTTATCTGGGGAAGGAGGGTTCATATAACGTTGTAATACCTCATTAAGCTTAGCAACTCCAAGTTCTCCTTTTCTCATAGGGGTAAGAACCTGAATGTCAAGAGGCGATGCATTCACATACTTTGGCATCTTCTCCATCACCAGAGATAAGACCACCCGAGTAATCAAGGTCGGATCCTCTCTCTTTAACATAAAGAAATCCTTATTCTTATTATCCAGCCTAATTGGCTTTCCTTCATTTATCTTATGGGCATTGGTAATAATGGTACTCTCTGCAGCCTGTCTAAATATCTTGGTAAGACGGACCACATTAAAGCTTTCCGACTGAATCATATCTTTTAGCACATTGCCAGGTCCTACACTGGGAAGCTGATTTACATCTCCTACAAAGACCACTCTAGTCCCCACAGACACTGCCTTTAAAAAGGCATGAAGCAGATTAATATCCACCATGGACATCTCATCTAAGATAATAGCATCTGCTTCCAATGGATTATCAGCATTACGTTCAAATTTCAAACGAACGTCTGTCTCTTCCACCGCCCCGTTAAGTTCCAATAGACGGTGTATAGTCTGAGCCTCATAACCACTGGTCTCGCTCATCCTCTTTGCTGCTCTTCCTGTAGGCGCTGCTAATAAAAATTGTAGTCCTTCTGACTCAAAAAATCGAATGATCTGATTGATGGTTGTAGTCTTACCAGTACCAGGTCCACCCGTAATAATCAATAGTCCATTCTTTGCAGCTTCATATACGGCCTGACGCTGCATATCATCCAATACGATGTTGGCACTGCGTTCCAATCTCAGCACTCTATCCTCTAAAATGGAATCCGCTAAGTCATATTTTACATTCAAATCATGGAGCATTCTAGCACAGTTTAACTCCATATAATAATAAATGGAGCTATAAATTACTTTTTGCCCTTCAAATTCCTTTACAATAATTCGCTTGTCTATCTGCATATCCATAAGATGACGCTCTATATCAGTAAGTTCCACTAAAAGTAGTTCACTACTCTGCCTAATTAATTCCTGTTCCGGCAAATAGACGTGTCCCAATCCGGTGGCGTTATTTAATATATACAAAATACCAGCCTTGATACGATCTCCTGAATCCGGCGATATTCCAACATTCCTGGCAATCTCATCCGCCAGTTTAAAACCGATGCCACTGATATCCTCTGCCAGTTGGTAAGGATTCTTCTGGATGATATCATACATCCTCTGACCATATTGCTGGTATATCTTAACAGCATAGGTATTAGAAATTCCGTACTTCTGAAGAAACAGCATAGCATTCCGCATCTCCCGCTTCTCCTCAAACTGAATACCGATCTCTCTGGCCATCCGTTCACTAATACCCTTCACTTCAGATAGCCTCTCAGGCTCCCGTTCGATGATATCGAACGTTTCCTTCTTAAACTTACGCACAATACGGGCAGCCAAGGCACAGCCTACTCCTTTAATTGCACCAGATCCCAGGTATCTCTCAATAGAAAATAAATCCTCAGGTTCCTTCACTTCATAGGATTTCATAACAAGCTG
The DNA here is from genome assembly GCA_023435505.1 of Bacillota bacterium. Taxonomy (GTDB): domain Bacteria; phylum Bacillota; class Clostridia; order Lachnospirales; family Lachnospiraceae; genus KM106-2. The sequence goes on from JAEYRR010000327.1 coordinate 4,035, forward strand.
TTCTCCGTAGACAGGATGACTTGTATATGTGCCATTCACACAGATATATTCCCCTTCGCTGACAAAGGTGAAGGTTCCCACAACCGTCATCTCTATATCATCCCGCACCAGACTAAGTACCGTATAGCCATTGTCGCTGTTTCGATATACAATTCGATCTACATAACCTTCTAACACTTCTTCCACCGGTTCTTTCCACCTCGCTAAAAATGGGCCATCGCAGCATTGCGACAGCCCTAATCTCTATGCTCTTTATTCAATTATTATATCAATACCTGAAACGTTACACAAGGTTATCTTTGTGGTGCTCTCTCTCCTGCAACAAATTAACATTTATCATGTCATTATTCATAGAAATCGTTATAGCCTGTCCCTTTTCATGGATTCATAGAGAGTCTTTGCCAATCCTATAGAGCCACTTTCTGTAATGTTCTTCGCATATTCCTCATATAAAGTATCCCCGAAATACTCGGTATACTCATTCTTTTCACTGGACTCTACGGTCTTTTCCATTTCTTTTATTACCATCTGAACAAAATAGGATTCAAAATCTTTACATACATCCATCAATTCCTTATCTGTAGCCTTAGAAAGGTCTCCTTCTAAGGTAGATTGTAATTTATCTGATGACAACTTGTCCGAGGAATTTGTTTTATATAGGGAATATAAATTGCTATTATCTATCGATATACTCATCTTGTACTCCTCCTATCTACATTAAGAACGTAGATTATTGGCCTGCTGTAGCATTGTATCAGAAGCAGTAATAATCTTAGAATTCATCTCGTAGGCACGCTGAGCTACAATCAGATTGACCATCTCATCCACTGCAGATACATTAGATGCCTCTAAGCTTTTTTGCTTAATGATACTCTTTTTGATTCCTTCTTCATCTATTTCCATTCTAGCTTCCCCTGAAGCAACACTTTCAGCATAGTAACCACTTCCTAATTTAGTAAGTCCAGCAGGGTTATTAAACTGTACCACTCCAATCTGGATATCTGTAAGTTGTATATTACCATTGGCATCAGGGAACCCAATTCTACCTGTTTCATCTATAGTAATCTGTGACATATTGTAGCTTGAATCAAATACAATCGGTTGCAGATTAACATCTAGAAGAGGATTACCATCACTATCTGCAATAGCGACCCCTCCGTCCTTTAGAGCAGCCGTAAAGGCTCCGCCTCTTACATAAGCAACGCCGCCTTCAGGCTGTTGTACCATAAAGAATCCATTTCCTGCAATCGCTAAATCCAGAGGATTCTCCGTAGTAGTGATGGCCCCCTGGTCAAATCTTGTAGTAATGGCTGAATTACGAACTCCAAGACCTACTTGTACACCAACGGGTTTTTCATTCCCTTCATTATCAGTGGATGTTGTCTGAATCGTCTGGTAAAGGAGGGATTTAAACTCGGTTGTTTCTTTTTTATATCCGGTAGTATTAATATTGGCTAGATTATTAGAAATAGTATCTACATTGGTCTGCTGTGCTGCCATACCGGTAGCTGCTGTCCATAATGATCTCATCATAAGCTATATCCCCTTTCCTACAGGCTTCCCACAGTATTAACTGCCTTATCTAGCATACCGTCTATGGTATTAATGACTCTCTGGTTTGCCTCATATGATCTTGTAACGGCGATCATATTCACCATCTCACTGACAGAATTCACATTGGATTGCTCCAGATATCCTTGACGGACTGTCCCTAAAGCTCTAATCTCCTCTGCTCCTTCTACCACTTCGTACAGGTTATTGCCAAACTTTTTTATATAATCATAATCTACGAAATCGGTAATTTTTAAGCTGTCAATATAGTTGCCATCTGCATAGATCCCACCTAACTGATCTATGGTAATCTGTGCCGCATCGATAGGAATCTGGATATTACCACTTTCTCCTACCACATGATTGCCGTCTGTATCAAGCAGACTGCCATCACTACCAATCTTAAAGCTACCGTCTCGTGTATATTTAATGGATTCATTCCCCTCACTGTCTATTACAGCAACTGTAAAGAATCCCTTACCTTCCATGGCCAAATCATACGTATTGCCTGTCTGTCTAACCGATCCTTGATTGTAATTGGTGTAAACCTCACCAATTTTAGAACCCAGACTCATACTTCCGATTCTCTCATCCACAAAACCGTTTGTGGCATCCTTAATTTTTAAAGTGTAAACGCTGTCGAAAGATTGATTTGTCACTCCTTCGCTCTTGTATCCTACCGTAGCAGCATTGGCGACATTGTTAGAGATGACCTCTAAACGCTTTTGTTCGCTCATCATACCGTTATAGGCAGAATATAAACCTCTAACCATCTGATCCTTCCCTTCTGGTTTTTGATAATAACTCATATTATGTATCGGCTAGCTTTTAAATAATATTATACTATCCTTGCTAGATCGATGTAAAAAAAGTAGCTTTCCTTAGAAAGCTACTTTAATTTTCCTATTACCGATTAGTCTCTTTTTCCTGCAAGGAATTCTACGAACTTACCTGTACCAATAGCTACAGCTGTCATAGGATCCTCAGCAGTCATAGTAGTAATGCCTGTCTTACTCTCAAGCAACTCTTCTAATCCATATAATAAACATCCACCACCTGTTAATACAATACCGCGGTCTGCAATATCAGCAGCTAATTCTGGTGGAGTCTTCTCTAAAACTGAGTGAACAGCTTCTACGATCTGAGAAGTCGTCTCTCTTAATGCTTCCTCTGTCTCATCAGAAGTAACGGTAATTGTCTTTGGAAGACCAGTTACAAGGTTACGTCCTCTAACATCCATAGAAGCAACTTCCGGTCTCTTAAATGCAGAACCAATCTTGATCTTAATATCTTCTGCTGTTCTCTCACCAATTAAAAGATTATGTTTTTTTCTCATATAACGAACAATAGCTTCATCAAAATCATCACCGGCAATCTTTATGGACGTACTTACTACAGTACCGCCAAGAGAAATAACAGCTATATCAGTTGTACCACCACCGATATCAACGATCATATTTCCACATGGTCTGGAGATATCGATACCAGCTCCGATAGCAGCTGCGATTGGCTCCTCAATAATTGCAACTTCTCTAGCACCTGCTTGATAGGTTGCATCCTCAACAGCCTTCTTTTCAACCTCTGTTACACCACTTGGTACACAAACACTGATTCTTGGTTTTCTGAAACGTTGTTTGCCAACCGCTTTCTGAATAAAGTATTTGAGCATCTTTTCTGTTACTGTATAATCAGAGATTACACCCTGACGTAAAGGTCTTACAGCGACAATGTTACCTGGAGTTCTACCTAGCATTAATCTAGCTTCTTCTCCGATTGCCTTGGTTTTATTTGTATCGCGGTCAAATGCCACAACTGAAGGCTCTTTTAAAACTACGCCCTTTCCTTTTATATATACAAGTACGCTAGCGGTTCCTAAATCAATTCCAATATCACTACCCAACATGCTGTTTCTCCTTTCAAACTATCCTTTTTATCTATTTAATATACCAACATGTATCTTTGTTGTACTGCCCAAAATAATACTTCTTATATTATAAACAGTTTTATACTTTTTTTAAAGGTTTTTTTTAAATAATAGTATTTCTTATTCATTTTTCCACTTTTATTATATATTATCCCTATTTTTTAACACTACACTCTCCTTTTCAGCTAAAGTTGATTACTTTCTAATAGATTACCTATCCTTTTTCTACTATACATATATAGACCAGCCAAACCAACCAGACTTATAAATACATATAGCACAGGAGCATAAATAATATAGCTTTCTTCCATAGAACTATGCAGATTCGCATACAACTGGACAAAAAGGAACAACAAGCAAACAATAGATACAATCATCTGTGCTTTCAGTTCTCTATAATTGTAACGATACTTCTTGCACAATACAGGTAACAAAGCCGTCTCTTCCCTCGTAGTATCCTTTTTCATTAATTGCTCCACAAGGAAGGGACCTGCTACCATCCATATAATAAATACTAGAACGGTTACGGAATACCGATAAAAATATCGCACAAAGAATTCCACCATTAAAAGTATAATCAAAGCATGTCTTACTTTCCGCACTGCTTCTAACGCTGCAACATTCCGAACAACAGTATTAATCTTGCATCCATTATCCTTCATAACAATTCCTCTCAGCCGCTTATGCAACTTATTGTAGAAAGGCTCTCTTCCTTATCTGAATCAACATTATAACATGTCTTATATGTATTTACCAGTTTTTTGTCTTATCTACAGTGAATGAAGGCCACCATAGAATGATATACATTTCTACAGTGACCTTCTATTAAGATTTATTATATTCCTCTTTACTATTTATTTTTCATAAATGATAAATCATATGCTGGATTAATATAATAGAAATTATCTGCATCCAATCTGTCCTGTGTAATACGAAGTGCCTCTCCAAATCTCTGATAGTGAACTACTTCTCTTTCACGTAGAAATCGTATAGGATCGCAAACCTCAGGATCATCAACTAATCTTAGAATATTGTCATAAGTAGTTCTGGCTTTCTGCTCTGCTGCCATATCTTCATGTAGATCAGTAATTGGATCTCCCTTTGACTGAATCGTTAATGCAGTCCATGGAACTCCACCAGCAGACTGAGGGTAAATGCCTAAGGTATGATCTACGAAATACGCATCAAACCCACAATCCTTTATCTGTTGAGGAGTAGCCCCCTTTGTCAGCTGGTATACGATAGCGCAGATGATTTCCAAATGAGCTAGTTCTTCTGTACCGATATCAGTTAGTATCCCTGCAACTTCCTTGTATGGCTGAACATAACGCTGAGACAGGTAACGTAGGGAAGCTCCCAGTTCCCCATCTGGTCCACCATATTGTGTCATAACAACCTGTGCTGCCTTTAGGTTGCACTTAGAAATGTTAACTGGATACTGCAATCTTTTTTCATTATTCCACATTTACTACTTACCACCTCTCCAAGGCCAAGGCTCATCTGTCCAAGTCCAATAACAATCATTCTCTACACTGGTCACACACAATGGGCCATATTTTTTTGTATACTCATCCATTGCCTGTTCTCTCAGATCTCTATATTTGTTGTAATAAAGCAACGCCTCTTTGTCACATGGATGCGTATCCAGAAAAAGTCCTACATCCAGCACAGCAAAGCTTACTTCAGTTATAAACTGTAATAAGTTATCCTTTTCACATTTATTCATAGGGCACCTCACATTCTTGAACCACACTTAGTCCACCATGGTTTTACCAATTCAGGAAAAATAGTTCCATGAGCTAAGCCTGCTTCACTAGTAAATACTTCTCCCCATTGCTGCCAAGGTACGTATGCCATTGCAATTGGCATACAATCTACAGCTCCACTCATCGTATCAGGGCATTCCACTACTTTATTAGAACAGCCGCAGGAGGTCCTTGCTTCTCTACAGTAATACTTGTCGCCTAGCGTACAATTATAACCTCTATTGTGCCTACAATTTCTTTGATCCATATATAATAGATTCCTTTCAAAGTTTCTTTCCCGCAATACATTGTATGTCTAAAAATGATGGTTGTGCTTGTACCTTTTACCATTCTCATTCTTGCTAACTATGTAGATAACGTGTATAATCAACTTATGTGGAAGCTTTATCCAACATATACTAAATATAAGAAATGCCATGGAGGGAGGATACATATGCTGTTACGACCAAAGGAAACATGCATCGAACGGGATTATGGCGATACCAAAGATATCTACTATGTTGCTTATAATAGTTTCTATCATGATCAAAAAGCTTTGTTCCATGTTATGAAACTCCAACAGAACTATATTTGTAGAGATTCTTTTAATAAGAGGCGAGTTTGTGTATTGTTTTTCTATACCGATGTTACCAGTGAGGTAATCAATCAACTACTAGAACAACTGGAACAGTGCAGGGATCATATTGATAAGGTTGCCCTTATTGGTGTTCCTGTTAATGCATGGGCCTGGTTCAGAGTAAAAGCCATACGAAATGGTAGTGAGTTATCACCATATCAATTCTTTTTTAACACAAGAGCAGCCTTAGAGTGGTTGCGCAAATAGATACTACATATTTATTAAAAGGAGGAGCATCGGCCATCACAGATATGCCAATGCTCCTCCTTTATCTTACTTTTCATGCAGCATAATCGCTACAATCCCTACCATCGATAATACGATCTTAGATCCGTTTTATGATAACGGATTCCACCATTTTTTAAAATAATTTTCTCACTTGGATAATTATAATTATATACCGTTACGATTAAGTCTTGTACGTTAAGCCTTTTAGCTTCCTTCAGTAACAAGCCTAGTAAAGCTGTACCATAACCCTTGTTACGGTACTGGGGTGTAATACTATAAGCGATGCTTCCACCATACTTTTTTAAGGCTGGTGTTAGTCTGTGTCGTATCTTTCCCATTCCAATTGGAACTTCATTCCATAATAGCCAATAAATACTCTCCCCTACTTCCCCATCCCCCAGGTTACTATCATTTTCTACCTCTTTACAACGAATAAGCCATTTTTTATACTCGTCATAGGACAAGCCATTGGCTCCATTGTAAAATCCATTTTCATGAGCAGGAATCTTCTGCAACAGCCGATATACCAAATGCCCATCCCCCGTCGATAAGGGACGTAATTCAAGTCCAGCCATATACTAGTCTCCTTTTTCTATTTCCTTTGCGAGTACGTTACTCAACACTCTTTAAAGACTCTACCATATCAATTTTCTTTAGATGAAAATACATAAAGAAATTGACAAAGACAGAGAATAAGATGGTAAGCGCCAAGCTATACACATAACTTAACGTCTTTATCGTCCGTCCGAACATCATGATGTCCACCTCTACTGTGCGTACTACATAACTATGCAGGAGCAATCCTAAGAATATACCTACCAACGCACCTAAGAGCGTCAAAAGGATATTCTCTCTGTACACATAGTTAGCCACTTCCCTATCATAGAAACCTAGTAGTTTAATGGTTGCAAGCTCCCGTTTACGTTCTGTTATATTAATATTATTTAGGTTATAAAGCACTACAAAAGCCAAAAGTCCGGCAGAAATAATAAGTACCCACACGATAATATTAAAATTGCTCATTAAATCGGTCAGCTTTTTATTAAATTCACTATTAAAGCTTACTCCCCGACATCCTGCTACCGCAATCAAGGCAGTACCCAGATCAGATTCCGCTTCCTTTGACTGGTCGTTCATAAGCACCAGGATATCTGTCATCTGAGGAGTCTGATTAAAAAGTTCCTTGTAGGTTCCTTGGGATATAAAAACGTAATTATATAGGTAATTCTCTACAATATAAGAGATTGTGACTTCCTTTGTATTTGTGTCGCTCATCTTTAAAAGGATGTTGTCTCCTACCCTCAGATTCAGCATGGAAGCCAATTTTTCAGATACCGCCGCTCCTGAATCCGGGAAATCATAATGCTCCTTTGTCTTCCTGTCACGAAGCTGCACATAGCTGCTGATATCCGCGGTATTCTCTGGTACATACAGAATGGCAGTCTTCTCTTCTTGTCCATTGCCTACCTCTATGGATTTATTATAAACCTGAAGATAACTATCTACGGTGGACTGACTGCCCAATACCTGCTCTAGTTTCTCCTGCTGGTCCTTAGTGACCGTATTTATTAGCTGGACATCTAGATTGTGTTTGAAAATTTCTTTATACTGGTATCTTACAATATCAAAGATGGAATCCCGAAGTCCAAAGCCTACAATTAGCAGAGCCATACAGCCACCGATTCCGAATATGGTCATAAAAAATCGTTTCTTGTAACGAAACAAATTACGGATGGTTGATTTTTGGGTAAAGTTCAATCTTTTCCACAAAAATGTCAAACGTTCTAACAACACTCTTTTCCCAAGTTTAGGTGAAACAGGACGCATTAACTGTGCAGGCTTCTCCATCAGCTCTTTATAGGAAGCTACTATTGCTGCTATGCCTGTACAGGCTACTGCAAACGCAACTGCTACTAAGGCAGGTTGTAGCTGCCAAGGAGCAAAATACTCTGGAAACCCTACATACAATAATCCATAAGCCGTCATTATAATATAAGGAAATAGCTTTTCTCCTATAAGAACTCCTATTATACTTCCTCCAAGAGTGGCTAGGAGAGCATATAACAAATATTTTGCTGTGATGGCCCAACTACTGTAACCCAATGCCTTTAAAGTACCAATCTGCATCCTCTGTTCTTCTACCATTCTAGTCATTGTTGTCAAGCTGACTAATGCTGCTACAATAAAGAAAATAAGTGGAAATACATTGCCAAGTGCCCCTATTCGACTGGTATCCTGACCATATTCCACATAGGACTCCAGAGAATTACGATCTAACACATACCAGCTTACTTCCTGCAGACTAGAAAGGAATTCTTTATCCATCGTCCCAGCTGTAGGATTGAGTCCAGCCATCAACTCTGCTTTTCTCTGATCCAACTGCCGCTCTGCAATAGCTTCAATTCTTTTCTTGGTCTCTTCAATCTTATCCTCATACTCCTTCGTATAAGCCACTAGCTCTTTGGCTCCTACAACCTGTACGTGTATCTCAGCATATACATCTGATTGAAAGGAGGACATTGGAACAACAACAAACCCATTTACCTTACCATTTCCGATAGAACAGGTGCCTCGTCCCCAGCTTGTATACCAACTGCTGTTACCAGTCCCCACAACCTTAAGTATTTCCCCATTGGAGAAACTTAGGCTATCCCCTAAAGTAAGATTATGCGACTCGGCAAAGGCTTTATCCAACAGACACTCCCCACTTTTCTCTGGGTATCTGCCGTCCTCTACAGTAAAGTCATCCATTCCATCTTCTGTAGCAATTTTTAATATGTTATACTCTAGTCCTTCACTATGGCAGGATAGTTCCTCTGTCATATACACTGCTGCCCGTTCTACTCCCTCAATAGAGGAGATCGCCTCTAAGTCCTGTTTCGTTAGACCAAGGGTAGAAATAACCCTTATATCCATCATGTTCGTTTTATCATAATAATGATCCGCTGAATACCTCATATCTGGCTCAGAACTTCTTACTCCCGAAAAGAAGGCGGCTCCAAGTGCCACAATAAAGAAAATGGAGATGAATCTACTCTTACTTTTCTTGATTTCCCTAAAAAAATCTTTCCTCAACGCTTTCTTCATGCTTCCACCTCTTACCATTCAATCTCTTCTACGGAGGCCGGATGTTCATTGATGTGTTGAGATCTCACCTTCCCATTTTTTATCGATATAATACGATCTGCCATAGGAGTGATCGCTTGGTTATGCGTGATAACCACCACGGTCATTCCCTTTTGTCTACTAGTATCCTGTAATAGCTTAAGAATTGCCTTTCCTGTGACATAATCCAAAGCTCCCGTAGGCTCATCACATAATAACATCTTAGGATTCTTAGCTAATGCTCTGGCAATTGACACCCTCTGCTGTTCGCCTCCTGATAACTGAGCAGGAAAGTTCTGCTTTCGGTCACCAAGACCAACCTCTTCTAAAAGTTGGTCTGCATTCAGAGGATTTTTACATATCTGGGATGCTAACTCCACATTCTCCAAAGCTGTAAGATTCTGCATCAAGTTATAGAATTGAAATACAAACCCAATGTCCTCTCTCCGATATCGGATTAATTGCTTACCTTTTAAGTTCGTTACGGTAGTATCATCCACTATCACCTTACCAGCGGTAGCTGAATCCATTCCACCCAAAATATTCAAAACAGTAGTTTTCCCGGCACCACTGGGACCTACAATAACCACAAATTCACCTTTTTCTATGGAGAATGTTGCTCCTGCCAATGCATCTATAGTAACCTCTCCCATGTGATATTGCTTTGTTACATCTTCTAAACTAATATATGATCCCATAATCCATGTCTCCTATCTATGTAAATACTCTATATTAAAAGAATAAGGGTTCCTGCCACAATAAATAGTAATCCACCTCCACTTTTTAATGACAACTTTTCCTTAAGAAAAATGCTACGGTGGAATCAGTATCTTTAACACCAACTTTTGATAAAATTGCTGTTAAACCAGCTAATAGTGCAGATCCAAATGCAAATACAAGCCACATACTAATACCTCCATTCATTTTTATTGTAACACATATCAAATGTTTTATTAAGATTACCTTAAATTTTATTTTAGGGATTGTAAAGCTATCCATATTATGGATAAAATAAATATATATACGTAAGTTTTGAAACATAGAAGAGAAATTGGGGTGAAAGAATGGATAGTTCAAGTTATTCCCCGGAAGAGTCCACAATTACACCTTCTTTTGTTCGCTATTCTCCACAAATCGGGTATGGTTTGACAAGAGAACAGGTGGATGCTCGAATAAAGCAAGGTCATACCAATGTACCCGTGGATCCTCCTTCCAAGACCACCAAGGAAATTATCTTTAGCAACACCTTTACTTATTTTAACTTAATATTTGCAATTATCACTGCCTTATTAATTATAGTCGGCTCGTTTAAAGACCTAACCTTTGTCCCAATTATTTTGGCAAACACCTTAATAGGAATTATTCAGGAGGTTCGCTCGAAAAGGACTTTAGCAAAGCTTACCGTACTCAATGCTCCAAAAGCCACCGTTCTAAGGGATGGCAACACAAGAACCATACCCGTTGAGGATTTGGTTTTAGATGATTTGGTAATCTTCTCTGCAGGTAATCAGATTAGCTCTGATGGTGTTGTGTTGGCCGGCGAAGTTCAGGTTAACGAATCTCTGATTACCGGAGAATCGGACGAAGTCACCAAACGTCCTGGGGATTATCTTCTCTCCGGAAGTTTTATTGTATCCGGACGTTGTCAAGCGAGGCTTGAGAAAATTGGTAAGGATTCCTATGCCGCAAAGCTTACCTCTGAAGCCAAGGTCATGGATACAGAAGAACGGTCCGAAATGGTACGTTCCTTGGACAAGATTGTAAAAGTGGTTGGCGTAATTATTATACCGATCAGCGTTGTTTTATTTATTCAACAATTTTATTATAACGGATCTTCCTTTAAAGATAGCGTAACTTCTACCGCAGCTGCTATTATGGGAATGATTCCGGAAGGACTATATCTCTTAACAAGCGTTGCTCTTGCTGTCAGTGTAATCCGTCTAGCCAAAATGAAGGTTCTTGTTCATGATATGAGGTGTATTGAGACCTTAGCACGTGTAAATGTATTATGCGTAGATAAAACCGGTACCATAACTGAAACGAAGATGACAGTCAATGACTTAATCCCCCTGGGTCCTTATGACTCTAGTCAGATGCCTCCTTTAGAGCTTTTACTAGGAGATTTTGTCCTTGCCATGGAGCGCGACAACGAGACAATGTGCGCTCTGGCAGAGCGTTTTACAAAGGGAACAGGAAATTATCCTAAGTCAACTACCTCCTTCTCATCTGCTACCAAATACAGCAGCGCAACCTTTGACGATCATGCATACGTCTTAGGCGCACCGGAATTTGTTCTTCAAAGTCAGTACATGGTTTACGAAAATACAATAGCAGCCTATAGCCATGAAGGATATCGTGTACTAGTATTTGGAATCTACCAGGGAACCATCGATGGAAAGCTATTGCGTGAACCTGTCACACCTCTTGGATTGGTGCTATTATGCAATCCTATCCGTAAGGAAGCCAAAGCAACTTTCCATTATTTTGCGAAACAAGGTGTTGCAATTAAAGTTATATCTGGTGATAACCCTATTACCGTTTCCAAGGTTGCTAAGGAAGCCGGCATACAAAATGCAGATAAATATGTAGATGCCACTACCCTTACAACTATGACGGATATCAGAGATGCCATGGAGAAATATACAGTATTTGGTCGTGTTACTCCTAACCAGAAAAGACAGTTTGTTCAGGCTTTAAAAGAGGATGGGAACATAGTAGCCATGACAGGAGATGGTGTCAATGATGTACTTGCTCTTAAAGATGCTGACTGCAGTATAGCAATGGCCTCCGGTAGTGATGTGGCGGCTCAGGCAGCACAGCTTGTCTTACTTGAATCCAACTTTGCTTGTATGCCTTCTGTGGTACTGGAAGGACGACGAGTAGTGAATAACATTGAACGGTCTGCCAGTTTGTTCCTAGTAAAGAATTTGTTTTCCTTCCTATTATCCATATTCTCTATGGTGTTAATGGTAAACTATCCTTTACAACCATCACAGATATCATTAATTAGTATGTTCACCATCGGTATTCCAGCTTTCTTCCTTGCATTAGAGCCAAACACGAAGCGAATTAATGGTCATTTTATTCCAAATATTTTATTGAAAGCACTTCCTGGTGGTCTAGCAGATTTTATAGCAGTCAGCGCATTAGTCCTCTTTAGCTTTGAATTTGAAGTTGGAGCAAAGGATGTTTCCACCGCTAGTACTTTAGTACTTTCCTTTGTAGGCTTTTTAATCCTATTCCATATCAGCCGTCCAATGAATCGTTGGAGATGGATTGTTATGATTAGTATGATTATAGGGTTAGGATTCTGTAGCATATTTATGAATGATCTATTCCAAATATATGGAATTTCATCCCGATGCACGATGTTACTGGTACTGTTTGTCATTGCATCAGAACCAGTATTCCGCTATCTGAGCCTGATTGTATCTAGTTTAAGAACCTTTTTCCATAAACATAAGATACGTAAAGCAAAGATAAGAGAGTGGGAAGCCAGTGGCTCTCTAGACAGTGTACTTGAAGAAGCTATAGAAGAACCTGATGATTTCTCACAATTCCAGTTAGAGTTATTTAACAACGTAGGTTCTGATAAGAAACATAAGAGTAAATCTAGACATAAAACAAAGATAAATCAAAAATTATTATAAAGGAGAACAAAAGAATGAATCAAGCTATTGAGTACTTTAAATCACAACATATGGAAGCGCAAATAAAAGAATTCGATGTATCCAGTGCTACAGTTGAATTAGCTGCAGCTGCAGTGGGATGCGCACCTGAACAGATTGCCAAGACCTTATCGTTTATGGTAAACGAAATCCCTATTCTCATAGTCGCAGCTGGTGATGCCAAGATTGATAACCCTAAGTACAAAGCACAGTTTCAAACAAAAGCTAAGATGCTTACTCCTGACCAAGTTGAGTCTCTAATCGGTCATCGTATAGGGGGTGTGTGTCCTTTTGGAATCAAGCCAGGAGTAAAAGTATATCTGGACCTATCCTTAAAACGTTTTTCGACAGTCTATGCCGCTTGTGGAGCTTCTAATACTGTAATTGAATTAACCTTATGTGAGTTAGAAAAACATTCTTCCTACCTTGATTGGATCGATGTTTGCAAAGGATGGAATGAATAACTAAACAAGATAATCTTTCTAATATAAAAAAGAGTTATCTCGCTTAATCTGCGAGATAACTCTTTTTTATATTAATAGTATTCCAAGTTCTTTATGTAATATTTCCTGATCTTATTCTTTTACACCGCCAAGTGCAACACCAGCAATAATATACTTAGATAATAAGAAGTATACTACAAACAATGGTAGAACGGTAAGAGTAAGTCCTAAGTATACAGAACCGAACTCTGTCTTATAAATATCTCCACGAAGTAAGGCTACCATGATAGGCATAGTCTTTTTATCAGTTTCAGTTAATAAGATAGATGGAATGAACAGGTTATTCCATGAGTTTACGAAAGCAAAGATTGCCTGAGTAGCAATTGCTGGTTTCATAATTGGAATAACAATCTTATTAAAGATACCAAACTCTTTAGCACCGTCTATACGAGCAGAGTTAACAATATCAATTGACAATGAGCCAATTAAGTACTGTCTCATAAAGAATACTACAGATGGGGCTGCGATTGCCGGTATGATCAATGGTAGGAAGCTATTTACCCAACCGATTTTATACATAAGCTGATAAAAACCAACGCTAGTAACCTGTGCAGGAAGTACCATGACAGCTAAAATAAAAGTAAAGAATGGTTGACGTAATCTCCACTCATATGCTGTTAATGCGTATGCAGTTAAAGATGCAAAATAAACTGTACATAGCGTAACACCAGTGGATACTATCATGGAGTTAATAAACCCTGTCATTGCATTAAAGTCTTTACCCTGTAGTATTTGATAGTTACTTGAAAAGAATGAGGAAGGTATCAATGAGACAGCATGTTGCTGTATCTCCCACGTAGAACGTGTAGCATTAACAACCATAATATAAAATGGGAATATACTTAAGATTGCTAAAAATACGCAAGCTATATACTTTAAGACAGTATATAAGTGTGAACTAATACTTCTTTTCGGAATCATTTATGCCGCCTCCTTTGCTGCCTGACTGGCTTTTTTGAGTTCCTTCTTAACTCTCTTTTCAATCTTCTTTTGTCTAGCGGCATCTCTGTCTCGCATAAGAATGAATACGAATATCGATAATACACCAATAATAACGAACATAATCATACTTGCAGCAGAAGCACGGTTATACATATAGCTTCCCTTGAATGCCTGATTATATATAAATAAGCTAGTTGTTAATGTTGCATCACTTGGTGCACCGTCTAAGAATAATTTAGGGATATCATACATCTGAAGTCCACCAACCATACTGGTAACAAGTGTAAACAACATGATTGTTCTTAAGTTAGGAAGAGTAACATAGAAGAATACCTGTCTTCCGGTTGCTCCGTCTATCTCTGCTGCTTCAAACAGCTCTGGGTTAATACCAAGTACACCTGCAATTAAGATAACCATTGTATATCCATACCACATCCAGAACTGAATAAAAGCAACAATTCCTCTCGCAGTCCACTTAGACATAGCAAAATATATTGGGCTATCTGCACTAATAATTCCTAACGTAGCTAATAAATCGTTTACAGGTCCAACAGGATATCCAAATAAAGAGTTAAATAAGATAGCTATTGTAGCTTGGGTGATAATATTAGGCATATAGAACAAAATCTTAAATGCTCCCTGCCCTCTAATTTTATGACGATGATTTGTAAACCACGATGTAAGCAATAACGCTAACAGAATCTGTGGAATAAAGTTCATGATCCATATGATAATAGTATTAGAAAGTGCAATTTTAAATGAAGGATTATTTAAAATCAGCTTAAAGTTTTTAAGCGGTTCATCTAAAATATGCCACTCTGTCGCAGTAACTCCCTTAAAATCAGTGAAGCCTAAAACAGTGGTAAAAATAATCGGATATAATTGAAAAATTAGGAACGCAAGTACAAACGGTATACAGAATATATACCCGAACCTAGCGTAACTAACACTCTTACGCCGCATAAGCGTCCACCTCCAGTGATTAGATAAGCTTTCCTAGTAACTTAATATAATGACTTAACTATATAATGACATAATACAGGGGCGGTCGAATAGGCCATCCGCCCGCCCCCTGAATACTAACTATACATTAAGTAATATTCTAAATATTACTCTACTGTTACTTCAAGGTTATCGCCAACTTGTTGTTTGAAATCAGCGATTGCTTGATCTCTAGTCTTCTTGCCAGCAGTATACTCACGAACCTGACCTCTCCAATAGTTGTTAATGGATTCGTCAACCTGAGTCATGTATTTACCAGTTGCAGCTGCACCAGCAGGTACAAATACTTCGAACATGTTCTGTCCGCCTAAGAAATCCATTTTACCATCAGACTTAGCCATAACTACACCAGAACCAACAGTATCCTTAGTTCCGCCAGGACCATTTAAAGTACCATTAGCCCAGAAGTACTGAAGACCAGTTTCACTACTATCAAGTGTAATCCACTCAATAACTTTACCAACAGTTGCAGGGATCTTAGTGTTCTTGTTACCAAGAATCCAAGTACCGCCCCAGAAGAAACCGATTGTAGGTTCGCAAACTGCCCAATCACCATAAGTTCCTTCTCCAGGTTTCTTGCCACCGCTGTTACCAGCCATTACGTAGTTGATTAACCAAGCAGGACCAAAGAAACCTAATACTTTTTTCTTGCCAGCATCTTTCATGTCAGCATACCAAGCATCTGTCCAGTCCTGAGTATCATTGTGGTATCCACCATCTTTTAATTTCTTAGACCAGTCAATGAAAGCTTCACGCTTAGGGTCGATGTTAAGTTTGCCATCAACTACCCATGCAGAATCAGTGCTGTTCTCGATTGGATGCCAGATATCGCCATCACCAGATACGATAGCATAACCTTTTTGCTTTAAATCTTCAGCAGCTTTAAAGAAGTTTTCCCATGATCCACCGATCTTCTCTTTAACTGTTGCAGGATCATCAGAACCCCAAGTAGCTTTAGCGATAGAACGACGATAAATAAATGCACCACCAGTTGCCTGATATCCAAGACCTACAACACTTCCATCTCCTCTAGTACCGATATCAATAGAGTATTGAGCGATGTCAGCTTCTTTAATCTTAGCATCTAAATCAATTCCTAAATCTTTGTAAGCTGCTGCATACTGGGAAGCATCTCCCTGAGTATATTTTAATACGAATGCAGCTTCTACACAGTACATATCAGGAGCAGCATCTCCACCTGCAGCTAAAGCTTGGTCAAGAGCTGGTTGATATTCACCGTTTGTAGTAGCGATTACAGTTTTCTTGATTTCAAACTGTTCTTTGAATTCAGGATGAAGTTCTTGATACTTAGTAAGCATTCCAGGAACTTCTTCTGTGAAAGCGTAGATGTTAAATGTCTTTACGCTTGGGTCATCAGTTACTGTTGCTACTGGAGCAGTTGATTCTGCTGGAGTAGATGCTTCTGGAGCAGTTGATTCTGCTGGAGTAGATGCTTCTGGCTTAGTAGAAGCAGTTGGTTCTTCTTTCTTACCGCAGCTTGTAAGTGCGAAAGATAAAACAAGAAGACAGCTTAGGAATAAAGCAATAAAACGTTTCATAAAATCCTCCTCTTTTTATGTAAATTTTATACAACTTACGAGTAAAATTATACAAAAAAATTGTCGGACATGCTCCTTGTTTATTGCTATCTTGTAATCAAATATTGCTAAACTTATGTTCTGTTTGTTTATATTATATACTTTTTTAATTTCACTAAGGTTTTTTATTGTATGTTTTAATCATATAATCCAAAAGACCCAAAAAACCATTAGTAATATTACATAATTAGTATATTTTTTTATTTACCTCATCTCATACAGTGCTTTATACTCTGATGGCGTGCAATGATTTTTTGCTCTAAAGACACGATTAAAGGTTGCTAAGCTACTGAAGCCAGACTTCATGGCTACCTGCATAATGGTAATCTCAGATTCCATTAATAATTCTTCTGCATATGTAATTCTCTGGTTAACCAGGTATTCATAGCAAGTCACATTCATAATCTGCTTGAAGAGTCTTGTAAAATGGTATTTACTAAAGCCCGCTATGTTCGCAATATCATCAATCTTAATATTTTCAGTACAGTGTTCATTGATGTACTGACAGACATTCAAAAACCGATCTATGTACTCATGTTGTTTTCTGTTCTTTACCGTTATTGTAGTATCACTTCGGTTAATACATTTTCTACCCAGAATTGTAAACAACCGTATGAGCAATGCATAAGAAGATGCTAAACGAAATGGCATATCTGAGAAATATTCTGACGTTATATCCATGATCAAGGTGGTAATCTCCTTGTGTATGTCCGGCATATTGTCACCTGTAACAACCACACAAGGCCTAAACATCTGGAATATGGAGTTAAACTCATTTAAATTATTAAGTAAGATGCCGTCAAACTGAATGATGACTCTGCTCCCCGTACTCGGTGCTTTTAAACTATGTATCTCACCAGGAGGTATTATAAGGATATCATTGGGCTCTAATATGTACTCTGTTTCATTAATAATCGCTGTATAAGTATTTTCAATCGGCATTATAACCTCGGCGGCAGTATGCCAATGCTGCGGATAATTCTCATTTTGTTTGTTCAGATAGATTTTGAATTTTGAGTTTTCATGATAAATAACGGTTTCTCGAATTCCATTTATTTCTTCAATCATAAATTCCCTTCTTTCATCTTTTTATGTGATTGTATGTGATTCATAAGATGGTATCTAATCCACAATTTATGTTAACATCATAGTATTGTCAAGCTTTTTGCTAAAGTATAAAATGAGCGAAGCAATAGCTACTATCCCTCCGCTCATTTAAGTTATTATTCCGTCTCTTTTCTTACAAGGCTACAGACCGTCTCCACATGTGGACTATGACCAAACATATCTACCGGTCTGGCTTTCTTAACCTCGTAGCCATGATCCGCAAGGTATCTTAAATCCCTAGCCAAGGTAGCTGGATCACAGGAGACATAGACAATCTTCCCTGGAGCCATTGCCACCATCGTATCTAAAAGACTTTGTGCGCAACCTTTTCTTGGTGGATCCACAACAATGACATCTGCGTAAATACCATCCTCTTCAAATTTCTTAGGAACTATATCCTCTGCTGCCCCCACATAGAATTCTGCATTGTGAATTCCATTGAGTTTAGCATTGGTTTTTGCATCCTCTATGGCCTGAGGGACAATCTCTACCCCATAAACTTGCTTTGCTTTCTGTGCAAGGAAGAGAGATATGGTGCCAATTCCACAGTATAAATCCCAGACAACCTCATCACCCTTAAGGCCAGCATAAAGGAGTGCTTGCCTATAAAGCTTCAGTGTCTGCTTCGGATTCACCTGAAAGAAGCTAAGAGGAGAGATTCTAAACCTCACATCTCCTATATAATCCGTAATATAAGGTTGTCCCCAAAGGGTTCTTACCTGATCTCCCAAGATTACATTCGTCTTCTCTTTATTTATATTCAAACAGATGCTAGTCATATCAGGAATCTTAGAAAGACGTTCAATTAGAACCTCTTCATAAGGCAAAGTTTCTCCATTTATCACTAGACACACCATAATCTCTTTGGTGTAAAAGCCTACTCTTGTCAGGATATGCCTAACCAAGCCTTTGTGAGACACCTCATCATAGACACTTATGTGGAATTCCTCTAAGAAATCTCTTACCGTAGTAAGGAGTTCATTATTCTCCTTGGCTTGAATCAGACAGTCTGTCGTTTCAATGATAGAGTGGGTTCTGGCTGCATAAAACCCGGTGGCTACGTGCCCATCCTTGTTGAGCCCTACTGGGAACTGTGCCTTATTACGGTAGTAAAAAGGCTCCTCCATTCCCACAATCGGTTCTAACGTAATTGCACCAGGGTTAGATTCCTCTGTCTCTATCGACGACTGTACAGTAAACCCACCGATTCTTGTAAGACAGTTCTTTACTTTTTCCTCTTTATAGGTAAGCTGCTTCTCATAGGAAATATGCTGCAGCTGGCAACCTCCACACTGTCTAGCAACTTCACACCGAGGTGTGGTAC
>JAEYRR010000330.1 GCA_023435505.1 Bacillota bacterium
AGAAGATGGACTTAAGGAAAATCATGATTATGATTTAGCACTTCTAGATGTTATGCTGCCTGGAAAAGATGGATTTGAATTATTAGATATCATGAATCAATACAAGATTCCTGTCATTTTTTTAACTGCAAAGGATGACCTTAGCTCAAAGATACAAGGATTAAAAGGTGGAGCCGAGGATTACATAGTTAAGCCATTTGAAATGTTAGAGTTAATGGTAAGAATCGAAAAGGTACTTGCTAGATCTAATAAAATTTGTTCGGTTGTAAAGATACTTGATTTAGAAATTAACTTTGAGGAGCACTCAGTGAGAAAGAATGATGAAGAAATCCTGCTAAAACCAATGGAGTTTGAACTTCTTGTAGTACTTGCAAAGAATAGAAATGTTGCTATATCAAGAGAAAAATTACTAAGTATGGTATGGGGATTTGGTTATGAAGGAGAGAGTAGAACAGTCGATGTACATATAGGGCAACTTCGTAAGAAACTTGGACTCGCTGAAAATATTAAGACAATATCTAAGCTTGGTTATCGTTTGGAGGAGTAATCATGAAGCTACGTACAAAAGTAATTTTAACATGTATACTTACAATGATCTGCTCTTTGACTATAGCAAATGTAATTGTCGTCCTGTTATTATCGAATTCTTATAGAAACGAAGCAATAGTAAAGTCATATCAGAGTACATATACAGTGATGGAAGAATTTAAGGAACGATTTGATTTAAATAGTGATGATGATCAAGTAGAGCGTTTAGGTGATAACTCTATAGTTTCTTCTTTAATACAAGATTCCATCACTAATACTGAAATAGACTATTTCTTTAAAACATATAGTTTTCGCTTTCGGAAATTAAGTGATGAGGCTGGATATATCTTTCTTTCTGTAGATTCTCATTCAAATAAATTAGAAGAAATCTATAATAACACAATACTTGATAGTAAAATGATTAGCTCTATGAAGTATGATGAATATCTTGATTTACAATATACGACATATCAATTTAATGGTACGGAATATGTGATTTTTACAACACATCAACCTCACTACGAACTATATGTAATAGAAAATATTTCATATATATGGGATAAACTTAATAAACTAATCGTTATATTAGTGAGTTGTAGTATCTTACTAACGATTACCACAATCATTATATTGGTATTAATACTAAAAAAGATATTACATCCACTACAAGAGTTAAACGAATCAACAAAGGATATTGCCAATAATGTGTATGATAAGCGTGTCAAAGTTACAACAAAAGATGAAATTGGAGAACTTGGAGAGAACTTTAACAGAATGGCAGAGGCGGTTGAACGATATACAGAGAGTTTAGAGGAATCAGAAAAGAGAAAGACAATGTTTATGGGGAATTTAACTCATGAGCTTAAAACTCCTATGACTGCAATGTGCGGTTATGCACAGTTACTTCTCACTGCAAAGTTAAGCGAGGAAGACAGGGAAGAAGCACTTATGTACATAAATGATCAGTGCAACAGATTAGAAAGGTTGTCAAAAAAGATGATGTATCTGATGGGACTTGATGAAGAAGACAGACTTGAGATGACTAAAGTTCAGATACAAGAGATCTTTGAAAATGCAGTTAAATCCTGTAGTATACTTGCAAAGGAAAAAGATATTATTCTTCAGATTAATCCAAGTGAACTTATTATAGAAGCAGACAAGGATTTGATGGTGGATGTGATGGTTAATTTAATTGATAATGCCATAAAGGCAAGTCCAAATGGTGGAATGATTCTGTTGTCTGCTGGTAATGATGGAAAAGTTGTTGAGGATTTTGGATTCGGAATACCAAAAGCAGAGCAGGATAAGATATTAGAGCCATTTTATATGGTGGATAAATCCAGAAGTAGAAAAAGTGGAGGTGCAGGTTTAGGACTTGCGTTAACCACTATAATACTCAAGAAGCATAATATGAAGCTTTCAATTCAAAGTGAAGTCGGTAGCGGAACAAAGGTCATTTTACAATTTGTTTAAAAAACGATGAATACTTGATGAATAAAGTCATGCTAGAATGAATGTATACTATAAAGAAATATACATTCATTTTAGCATGGCTTTTATTAAAGAGTAAGATAATGTGGAGGTAGTTATGAAAAAGTATAAATTGCTAAGTGTAGCATTAATAACAGTGGTAGCTCTTACAGGATGTCAGAATAACCCGGAGTCATCAATTGTAAAAAACAAAGATATGGATAAATTAATTGAACAAGCGAAAGCGACGCCAAGTCCGAACGCATCAGGTACACCTAAAGAAGATTTAAAGCAGATGGAAGAAAAGTATGATAGTTATAAGACTTCATTCAGTGATGATAATTTAAAGGTCAATGTGAATGTGGATGCTAAGGTTGATATACCAAAGACAGATAAGTTGTCTGTATTAAAGGTTAAGCAGAAAAATATTTCACAACAATTTCTAGACAAAGTAAGGAAAACCTTTTTAGGAGATAAAGAGCTATATGACGGTGGAGCAACTAAAATTGAGACTAAAGCAGTAATAGAAGATGAAATATCAACATATCAACAATATCTAAAGGATATTAAAGGCACAGTAGATGAGGAGGTTCTAACGGAAGAATATCAAAACCATATTGATGAATATAAAAACAAATATGAAACAGCACCAGATAAACTAGATGTTACGACCTATAAAATTGATGGTAAAATACATAAAGTAAAAGACAAATTGGCGGAAGGCAAGTTAAAAGATTATTATGAATGGCAGAATATGTCTACTGAAGATGGAGAGATCTTTTATGGAGTAAGTGATGGTAGTGATGGCTGGTACGAATCACTCTATGTACAAAATAATAAGAATTACTCAAACTGTATCAGATATTCAAAAGCAAAAAAATCTTACATAGTTGATACAGGGGTTATACTTGTTGACTTAGCAAACCTTGGAGCGGGACAAAATCCGTTATGTCCTGGAGATGAAGATGCGTCTGAGTTTTATACGGCTCATAATGTTGTAAATAAGGAAAAATCATATAGATTTGTATGTGAGAATGAGACAGTTCATATAACGGAAGAAGAGGCTTTAACCAAAGTAAAAGAATCATTTAAGAGTCTAGGTTTAGATGACTTTGAATGTGAGGAGAGTGGATTCTTTAATGAAACATTGCGTCTTGTAAATGATTCTACTACTGAAATAGATTGCCGCAAAAGCTATATCTTTCATTTAACCAGAACAATTAATGGAGCAAGTATTTTAAAAGATGGCGACAAAATGGCTGATGGAATAAATGGTGAGGCATACACAAAAAAGTTTTGGCCAAAAGAATGTATCGAAGTTAAAGTCAATGATGATGGAATTGTTGAGTTTAGTTACAATGCACCGTTAGAAGTAACGGAGACAGTTGTCGAGAATTCCAATATCAAAACGTTTGAGGAAATTAAAAAAGTTTTTGAAAAAATGGTAACGGTAGCTAATGCGCAACAAGACATTGAAACGAATATTACAGTTAATGAAGTAAAACTTAGATATGAAAGAATAGCAGAAAAAGATAACTTTGATTCAGGCTTGTTGATTCCGGCATGGGATTTTATAGGAAGAAAGGAGAATGGGATGGATACTAGTGATTGTAGTATTCTTACCATCAATGCCGTAGATGGTTCTATCATTAACAGGGAGTTAGGATACTAAAAGTGAAGTCGGTAGCGGAACAAAGGTCATTTTACAATTTGTTTAAAAAACGATGATTACTTGATGAATAAAGTCATTCTAGAATGAATGTATACCATAAAGGAGTATGCATTGATCCTAGCATGGCTTTTGTTAAAAAATAGAATAAGGTGGAGAATGTTATGAAAAAGTATAAATTGCTAAGTGCAGTATTAATCACAGTGGTGGCTCTTACAGGATGTCAGAATAATCCGGAGTCATCAATCGTGAAAAATAAAGATATGGACAAATTAATAGAGCAAGCCAAAGAGATACCAAGCCCTAATGCTTCAGGTAAACCCAAAGAAGATTTGAAGCAAATGGAAGAAAAGTATGACAGCTATAAAACATCAATTAGTGATGATAAATTAAAGGTCAAGGTGAATGTGGATGCTAAGGTTGATATACCAAAGACAGATAAGCTGTCGGTATTAAAGGTTAAGCAGAAAAATATATCACAGGAATTTTTAGACAAAGTCAGAGATACTTTTTTAGGAGATAAAGAGTTATATGATGGTGGAGCAACTGCTATTGAGACTAAAGAAGTAATCGAATATTATATTTCACTCTACCAACAAGGTTTGGAAGGATTGACGGAGAGTGAATTGAAAGATACACAAGACAATATAGATGAAGAGAAAGAAAGATACGAAAAAGCACCAGTTAAGCAAGATGTTACGACCTATAAATCTGATGGAAAACTACATAAAGTAAAAGATAAAGTAGACGAAGGAAAATTAAATGATTACTATGAATGGCAGTACGATCTAAATCCAGATGGAGAGGTATTCTGTGGGGTAAGTGATGGCAGCGATGGCTGGTATGAAACACTTTATGCTCAAAATAATAAGAATTATTCAAACTGTATCAGATATGCAAAAGCAAAAGATTTTTACATAAGGGATAAAAGAACTGTAGCAGTTGATTTGGCAAACCTTGGAACGGGAAGCCAAATATATTGTCCTGCAGATGAAGATATATCTCAATTTTATGTTGCTAATTTTTCTGTAAATGAAGGACAACCAACCACGCTAAGG
>JAEYRR010000347.1 GCA_023435505.1 Bacillota bacterium
TTGGTGCAGAATTTAGAACTGACCTACCTCTACCTTTTTCAACAAAAGGTGCGGTTATGTTTCCAAATCAGGCACAGTTCAATCCTTTACAATTTGTAGCAGCAATCGCGGGCAAACTCCATATCTACGAGAACACCAAAGTCAGGGAATTAATACCCAAAGCTAACGGCTCCTGTGAAGCTGTAACAGAGCATGGAACAATTACAGCAAAAAAAATAATAGTGGCCACTCATTTTCCATTTCTCAATAAGCATGGCAGCTACTTTCTGAAAATGTATCAACATCGCTCCTATGTAATTGCATTGGAGAATGGCCCTGATGTAGATGGAATGTATGTAGATGAAGCCCAAACCGGCCTATCCTTTCGAAATTATAAACATTATCTTCTGCTTGGTGGAGGAGATCATCGAACGGGGAAGAAAGGTGGTAACTGGGGCGAACTTTCTACGGTTGCTAGCAAATACTATCCAACGTGTAAAGAGAAGTACCATTGGGCAACTCAGGACTGCATGACCTTAGATCACGTTCCCTATATTGGCCAGTATTCTTCTAAAACACCTAATTTATATGTTGCGACCGGTTTTAATAAATGGGGAATGACCTCGTCTATGGTAGCTGCTTCTATCCTTACAGATCTGGTCATGGGAGTAGATAATCCTTATGCATCTGTATTCTCTCCTTCTAGGTCGATGCTACGGCTGCAGCTTGTAACCAATGGGTTTGAGGCAGTGACTAATCTGCTTTCAGTGACGCCGAAACGCTGTCCGCATCTAGGCTGTGCGTTAAAATGGAATGAAGCAGAGCATTCCTGGGATTGTCCATGCCATGGAAGCCGTTTTACAGAGAACGGACAATTAATTGATAATCCAGCTACAGATGACTTAAAGGCTTAGTATAGGCGACGAAATGATGTATAATTCTTTCGTATATGTGTTTTGTTATATTAATCGAAGTAATGACTGAATATGTCTTTACTTCGATTTTTAATTTTCTTATAATTAAAGTAGTACCTAACGTACATATTCTTGAAAAGGAGAAAAAGGATGACAAAGCAAGAGATTAAAGAATTGATAAAGAAGATGACATTAGAGGAAAAAGCATCTTTATGCTCAGGTGAAGATTTTTGGCATACCAAAACGGTGGAAAGACTCGGAATTCCTGCTACTATGGTGGCAGATGGACCAAATGGATTGCGTAAGCAGAATCTGGCAGCAGATCATCTTGGTGTCAATGAAAGTATTAAAGCCGTTTGTTTTCCAACCGGTTGCGGCGTCGCAGCTTCCTTTAATCGTGACTTAGTCAAAATAATGGGAGAAACCATCGGAAATGAATGTCAGGCCGAAGATGTAAGCGTTCTTCTGGGACCAAGTGTTAATATTAAGCGTTCTCCTTTGTGTGGCAGAAATTTTGAATATATGTCAGAGGATCCTTTCGTTGCATCAGAGATGTCAGGAGCCTTTATCGATGGTGTACAAAGTAAAAATGTAGGAACCAGTATTAAACACTTTCTGGCTAATAACCAGGAATGGAGAAGAATGTCTTATAATGCAGAGATAGATGAGCGTACCTTAAATGAGATCTACCTGGCAGCATTCGAAGGAGCAGTAAAAGAGCATAAGCCATGGACCGTTATGTGTTCTTATAACCGCATCAATGGTACTTATGCCGCAGAGAGTCGTCATTTTCTGACAGATGTACTTCGCGATAAATGGGGATTTGAAGGATATGTAGTCAGTGACTGGGGCGCAGTAAATAATCGTGTAGCCGATATCCGAGCTGGTCTTGACCTGGAGATGCCATCTTCTAATGGATTGACAGATGTACAGTTAGTAAAAGCTGTCAGAAATGGTTCTTTGAAGGAATCTGATGTAGATCAGGCTGTAGAACGCATTTTACATATAGTATATAAATACGTTGAGAGTAGAGATAAAAATGCCATATTCGACTTAGAGAAAGATCATGAAATTTCTCGCAAGATAGCTGAAGAAACTGTCGTATTATTAAAGAATGATGGAATCCTGCCTCTTAAGAAGACAGAAAAAGTAGCCTTTATTGGAAAATATGCCAAAACTCCAAGATACCAAGGAGGCGGAAGCTCCCACATAAACAGCGCTACGATTACTTCTGCCTGGGATTGTGCGAAGGATATGGACAATGTGCTCTTTGCTCAGGGCTTTAATGACAAAGAAGATATCATAGAAGAAGATTTAATCAAGGAAGCAGTGAAGGTGGCTTTACAGGCTGATGTTGCTGTTATCTTTGCCGGTCTGCCGGATGCCTTTGAATCAGAGGGTTTTGACCGAACTCATATGAGACTTCCAAACTGCCAGAATGCATTAATTGCTGAGGTTGTAAAGGCGCAGCCTAATACAGTAGTGGTTCTTCATAATGGTTCTCCGGTTGAGATGCCATGGGTGAATGACGTAAAAGGTATTCTTGAGGCATATCTTGGTGGAGAGGCAATTGGTGGAGCTGTTTACGACATTTTATATGGCCATGTCAATCCAAGTGCTAAATTGGCAGAAACCTTCCCAGTTAGACTGGAGGATAATCCATCTTACCTGTTCTACTTGGGCGAGAAAGATGTTGTCGAATATAGAGAAGGTGTTTTTGTCGGATACCGTTATTACGACAAGAAAAAGATGGACGTCCTATTCCCATTTGGACATGGACTTTCCTATACTACTTTTGGTTATTCCAATCTCCAGTTAAGTACAGATAAGATCAAAGATACCGAACTTCTGACAGTCTCCATAGATGTGACCAATACCGGAGCAGTAGCTGGTAAGGAAGTTGTTCAACTCTATGTGGCGGACAAGTTAAGCACCGTAATCCGTCCGGAAAAGGAATTACGTGATTTCGCAAAAGTAGAACTTCAACCAGGAGAAACCAAAACAGTAACCTTTACACTTAATAAACGGGCCTTTGCTTACTATAACACCCAGATTCATGACTGGCATGTGGAATCCGGTGAGTTTGACATCATGATTGGTCAATCCTCGAGAAACATTGTGGCAACGAAGACGGTATTAGTGGAGTCCACTGTTAAGCTTCCTGTTCATTATACTTTGGATACGTTGTTAATGGATTTGATGGAAGATGAAGAAGCAATGAAGGTTGTTAAACCAATTATGGAGGCTAATATGTTTAAAGAGGAGGAGTCTACCTCTGCAGCAAATGAGGCAATATCTCCAGCGATGATACAAGCCTTATTATTAAATTCTCCACTTCGGTCTGCTCTTTCCTTTGGAAACGGCTCAATTACACCGGACGAACTTCAAATGTTAGTAGATCA
>JAEYRR010000007.1 GCA_023435505.1 Bacillota bacterium
CAGTAACGCAACGAAAATTATTATATTTATGATGGAGACAGACAGTCATTACCAGTTAAACATTAAGGATAATGGAACAATCAATAAGGATAATGCTGATATCTCATTTCCGGGTATGGGCTTAGAGAATATGAAAGAACGAGCGAAGAGCCTTGGTGGTGTATTTAGAACCTATAATAATGAAGGATTTTCGATTTATCTGTCTGTACCAAAGGGAGAGTCAAACTAGGAGGGGAATTATGAAGATTGTAATTGTGGATGATGATCGGTTGGTATCTTTGTCATTAAAGACGATCTTAACGGAAAGTAAAGAAGTTGAAGTATTAGGAATCGGTAATGATGGAGCAGAGGGAGTTGAGCTGTATGAGAAGTATAAACCGGATGTATTACTTATGGATATACGTATGCAGGGAATGACTGGCCTAACAGCTGCAGAGCTTATTCTGGATAAATATCCGGACGCCAGAATATTATTTCTGACAACCTTCTCTGATTCTGAGTATATAGTGAAAGCCTTGAGAATAGGTGTCAAAGGTTACATACTAAAGCAGAATTATGAATGTATTATTCCTGCGATAAAGGCTGTTTTTAGTGGTCAAAGTGTATTTGGAGGCGAAATTGTTGAGAAGTTTCCTACCTTAATAGAAGAAAAACCACATTTTAATTATGAAGCAGCTAATATCAATGAGAAAGAACGAGAAATTATCAAATTGGTTGCAAAGGGATTAAATAATAAAGAGATCAGCGAACAGTTGTTTTTCAGCGAGGGAACGGTTCGTAATTATCTAAGTAACATTTTGGAGAAACTGAATCTTAGAGATCGTACGCAATTGGCAATTTTTTATTACCAAAACAATTAGTAACCTAGGGGGATAAAGATGGAAACAAGAATACTTGTTGTAGATGATGAGAAAGAAATAGCGGACTTAATTGAGCTATATTTAGCCAATGAAGGTTATAAGGTCAATAAGTTTTATCTTGGTAAGGAGGCACTTGAATCTATTGATCAAACCAAGTATCAGATGGCAATCTTAGATGTTATGCTTCCTGATGTAGATGGGTTTACAATATGTAAGTCAATACGAGAAAATCACAATTTCCCAATTATTATGCTGACGGCCAAGGAAGCAGAGATTGATAAGATAACAGGGCTTACCTTAGGGGCAGATGATTATGTGACGAAGCCATTTCGTCCATTGGAATTAGTAGCCAGGGTAAAAGCACAGCTAAGAAGAGTAACTAAGTATAATACATCCAATCAGGATGAGATTGAGGATGGTGTTATAGCCTTTTCTGGCCTGGTACTTAATAAGAATACCCATGAATGTATACTGGATGAGGAACCAATTAATCTGACACCTACCGAATTCAGTTTACTCTGGATATTATGTAGCAGCCGTGGAGTGGTATTTTCTGCAGATCATCTATTTGAGGCTATCTGGGGGGATAAGTATTATTCCAATTCTAACAATACGATCATGGTGCATATCAGACATATCAGAGAAAAGATGAAGGAGACTGCAGATAATCCAAAATATATTAAGACAGTGTGGGGAGTGGGTTATAAGGTTGAATAAGAATTATATAAAGAAATATCAAAGACGGTTATTTCGACATCATTTTATTATCGCCTTTTCTCTACTTATATTGATGATTACATTACTGTATATACAAAATAAAATTTTTAGTGGGGTATTTATTGATTTTATAGCTGCCGTATTTGGATTTGATATAGCTGTTACTATATTAGGGAATAAGACTACAATTATTGTGATAGGAGTTTGTCTGATTCTATTTGCCAGCTGGATTGTGGTTGAAATCCAGGCAGTTAGAAAATTAGGCCAGGTTATTAATGAAATGAACGTTCTGTTTAAAAAGGACGACACCCTATTATCTCTAGATGACGATTTTGTAGAGATAGAACAAAGCTTTAATAATTTGAAGCTAGAGAACCTTCAAATGGAACAGCTTGCTAAGAGGGAGGAGCAAAGAAAAAATGAGCTAATTGCTTATTTGGCTCATGATATTAAGACACCTCTCTCCTCAGTAATTGGATATTTAAATCTTTTAGATGATACGGAAGATATGCCTCCTAAGCAAAGAGAGAAGTATACCAAGATAGCTTTAGAGAAAGCTAACCGAGTGGAGGAGTTAATAAACGAATTTTTTGAGATTACCAGGTTTAACGCGTCTGCCATGAAGCTAAATAAGGAGAATATATCTCTAAATTTCATGCTTGAACAGATGGCAGATGAATTCTTTCCGATTGTCAACCAAGGTGGAAGAAGCATAAACCTCCAGGTTCAGCCGGACCTTACTATCTATGCAGATCCGGACAAGCTTGCAAGAGTAGTAAATAATATTATCAAAAATGCCATTGCCTATAGTCATAAGGAAACCATAATTACAATTGAAGCAAGCCAGAAGGACAAGTTTATTATTATTAAGATTTCTAATGAAGGAGATCCTATTCCGGAAGATAAGCTAACTAATATATTTGATAAATTCTACCGGCTGGATTCTTCACGTTCTTCTGATACTGGGGGTGCCGGTCTTGGACTTGCGATTGCAAAAGAAATAATAAGGGCTCATAAGGGAACCATTACAGTAGAGAGTAATTTCGAAAGAACTTGTTTTACTATGAAAATACCAAAGTGGATTGATTAACTAGAAGCGAATCTAAATGGAACTATTAGATTCGCTTCTGTTGTATCTAAAGTGTAACAAAATATACAAAAATGTTACAAAAAACAATTAATATCAAGGTTATATTCCACAATTAATATGGTATAATAATAAAATGATTAAACAAATGATTAATTATATGAAAACGAGGTAGAAGGGAGACATGAACGTGACACGAACTAATATTTTCCGAAGGATTATATGTTCAATTCTTATTGGACTATTTTTATGTAATCTGACAGGTTGTATGCTACTTCCTAAGGAGGAAGAGGAGAGAAAAGTGTCATTTGTGAAAGCAGATGAATTAGAGCAGTATTCTTTTATTTCACCTGAACGTATGGATATGGAAAAAAATCTAGATATTCCATGTGTGTATAGGGAATTGGAAGAGGAGCTTATGAGTTTTAAGCAGGGAAATCAAGTGGTAGAGGATGTCTTTGTAGAAATCGGAGACGCTGTAACGAAAGGAACTTTACTTGCAAGTTTACGAACTGCGGATCTGGATGAAGAGATTAAGTCTCTTGAGGAATCAATTAAGCAGATAGAACAGTCTGTAGAACAGTTGAAATTAGCAGCAGAAAGTGAAAAAAAATACATAGAACTAGATTATAAATATAGCAAAATATCTAAAGTGGAGCGAAAACAGAGAGTAGCGACTATAGAAGATAATCTGAAAATTAATTTGGAAGCCAAAGAGGATGAAATGTATATACAGAACCTCCGCTTAAAAGAGAAACAGGAGATAATGGCAGGAAGCAGAATCTATGCGCCGATGGATGGAGTCATAAGCTACGTTAAAACTGAATTAAAGGAAAGTATTTCACAAGATAACGAAGCGGTTATAAAAATGATTAATCCGGAAAAATGTGCTTTTGAGATATTTGTGACAGAAGAATCTAAGTATCTGAAAGAAGGCCAGACCTACACAGTGGATTGTGATGGGGGCTCTTACCAGGGAACTATTATGCCATTAACAGAAAAAGATCCAAGCTATATTTACTTACAAATCAAAAATCCTACCATGAGTTTGAAAGTAGGAGATAGCGGTATCATTCACTACAAGGCAGATAGCAGAAAAAATGTTTTGGTGTTACCTACCAAAAAAGTTCATGAAGGAGAAGGCTTTAACTTTGTATATGTAGTAAATGATGATAATATAAAGGCCATTCATAAAGTAGAAATAGGACTAAAAACATATGATTATGTAGAAATCGTCAGCGGTCTAAAAGATGATGATTTGGTAGTAAATGAATAGTCTGGAGGGTATATACATGAGTAAACGAGTAACAAAAATGGTGACTTCTCTGGTACTTATCTCTTTGCTATTATCTGGTTGTAAAAGTCAGAGTATAGTGGAAAAACAGCCAGAATTAAGGGAACCAGTAAATGTAAGTACTAAATCGGAGAAAGCAACTTATCGGGATATCTATAGTCAGAAAACCTATACTGCAAGTGTGGTTCCCTATTCAGACGAGTTGGCTTTTGATACAGATGGAATGTTTGATAAATATCATGTTAGTATAGGCGATAAAGTAAAAAAAGGGCAAGAGATAGCTAGTCAAAGTGATGAAATGTTTGAAGTAGAACTCAAACAGATCAAGAATAATTATGAAGTGATTAAGACGAGTTACGATAATGAAAAGAAGATCAATGATATCGATCTTAAGATCCTTAAAGCAAAGCTTGATAAAGAGAAAGCCAATTTAAAGAAGGCTACAGGGGCAAATAAGAAAGAGATTCAGTATTATATTGATAAATTAACACTGGATGAGCAAAATCTGAAGGAATCTTCTGAGCAAAAGTATAAAGAATACCAGAGACAACTGAAGGAATGTAATGACAAAATAGATCAGTTAAATAAGTTAATATCATCCAATAGTATAGTGGCACCATTTGATGGAACAGTAGTTTCCGTAACCAATATGGAACTTGGCAGTGCCATCAATCGTGGTGTTCCAGTTGTAAAAATTGTGGATACTTCAAAAAGCTATATCACCTGTGACTTATCAATGTTATATATTGTGGATCAAGCATCCGCTTACTATGGTATCTTTAATGGGAAAAAATATGAGTTGAAGTTTACGGGTTATGTAAATACAGAATTACTAGATGCAAGTTTGGAAAGTGCACAGGAAGCTTGTAAATTTACCTTAAAGAATAAGGAAGATAAGCTAGAACTAGGAGACACAGGTCTTCTTTCTCTGGTATTTGACTACAAAAAAAATGTTTTAGCTGTCACTAATAAGGCTATATTCAATGAAGGGTTTGACACTCACTATGTATATCGAATTAAAGACGGCAAAAAAGAAAAGGTGTATGTAGAGACTGGAATTAAAACAGATATATATACAGAGATAACCAAAGGATTACAGGAAGGAGATGTGGTATTTGATGAGTAGAAAAAGGAAAATAGTATCGACTTTATTGATACTTCTTCTAACTGTATCAACAACATTTGGATACTCTCCTAAGGCAAAAGCCTCATCAGATGGCAAAAATTCTACCTCCAAACAAGGAGGTTCTACTGCCT
>JAEYRR010000022.1 GCA_023435505.1 Bacillota bacterium
AATATCACTGCTCTTCAGCCCGGTCTTTTTTATAGCCATCTCACAGGCTATCGTCTGCATCTTACTCTCTGCCTCTTCCCAGGTCTTCATACCAAACATAGGATCTTGATCTACTAAATCGAAATAATTACCAAGAGGACCTTCCCCCTCTTTCTTTCCTGCTACTGACGCATAGCCAATGATATAAGGGGCATGCTCGAAAATGACTGTCTGATTTCCCTTTTGTTTGCTTTGTTTGTCGCCCATTGTCTACCTCCTATACCCAACCTGCCAGTTTTACAATGTAATAAATAACACCCAATAACCAGGAACTAAAGATACCATATAAAATAACAGGTCCGGCTATGATAAAAATCTTACATCCAATACCAAACACCTGGCCTTCGGTCTTGTACTCCAAAGCCGGAGCTACGACACCGTTGGCAAAGCCTGTGATTGGTACTACTGTTCCTGCTCCACCCCATTTGGCCAGTGTTGGATATATATTAAGCCCTGTTAAAACAATACTTAAAAAAATCAGAGTGATACTGTTGTAAGCAGCTGCTGTCTCCTCACCAATACCAAAGTCCTTATAAAAATTGAGAAGGAACTGACCAATAGTACATATAATACCACCTACTACAAAAGCTTTGATACAGTTTAAGAAACAGCTATGAGTAGGTGTTTTGTCCTTGACATACTTTTCATATTTTTTCCCCTGTAGCTTTTTATCTTTCTCCTTCATTACATCTCTAATAGATTGATTTGTACTCAATTTTATTCATCCTTTCTAAGTTAGTATTTGGACATAACCACCAACTGCAGCAAAGTTCCGATTCCTTTACCAATGGCAGTACAAAAGATAAGGACAGAAAGTCCTGCCTTTAACTTGATACGTCGTGCGATTGCAGGAATCACATCAATTACCTCTGCTAAGGCGATTGCCAGACATCCCACAAATAAACCAGAAAAACTTGCATATGCCACCATAAAGATTGACCCTAAAGGCAGTCTCCACTCAAAGATATAGAATAGATTACCCAGAATTCCACCTAACATGACACAATCTTCAAAAAACATCGAGTACTTTACTGTACCTGTACAAGTAGATAACCGCTGTAAAATTTTCAGGAATGTGATAAATGCATAGAGTCCTCCTGCAACAATAGTTCCGCCTGAAAATCCAATCAAAAGCAGAAGAACTGTTTTAATCAGCATCAATTATATTACCCTCCCGGTTTTCATCCTGGATCAAGGTGCTGTTTATATCTTTCTCATATTTTCTCATTTCTATCTGCATAGGCGTTGGATCTTTGTTTAGCTTAACCTTTGAGAAATGATTAAAAAATAGTATGACACCAACTGCAATTCCTATGCTATAACCGATTTCCATGGCCGACCAGCCACTCTTCTCACTACCCATCACCATCCTATAGACTTTGTCAAATATATCTGAAATAGAAGCATCCTCATTAAAGGTCATGATGGAAAATGCTCCTCCAAAAAAAATAACCAGCCCTGCAAAGGCCGTCTTCATATATTCCAGCCATTTCTTTGGCTTTTTAGGTTTTTCATAAGATATTATAAACTCAGTTTCTCCCAGATTAATTATCTCAACCTCTGGATGACGTGTCACAATGATCTCAATGAGTTTCATAATACTAAAGAAATATTTTTTATCCTCATCACTATCAATTAGAAGTACTACTAAGCATTGCAAATCGTGAAGCAACCCAATATCCGGACTATATAGCTTTGCAATATCCTCTAAGTAGATTTTTTTATTATTAACCTGTATGTTCTGATCTATTTTGATGTAAACTACGGATTCTTTCATAGACTTACCCTTCCTATCATAATTCTATCAAGAATGAAGAAAAAACATCTCAGACATTCGGTATACTGTCATGGGATTACTGGCCAAGGTCGCATTATATATATGTTCACGTGGCATTAAGAATACAAAATATATTACAGCTATGATGACAATTAATCCAATCACAAATGCATACAGAGCTTTCCTCCTTGTCATAATCAGACCACCTTTCCTCTCACAATGAAAAAGCATCTGCTATTGCAGATGCCTTTTATATTATTATCCTATTATTCCATTCATTTATACACGTAAAATAAACTTATCACGTATAATTTATTAAGACATTCTCTCTCTCATCACTTTAAGTATCTTCTTTTCCAGTCTGGAAACCTGAACCTGACTGATTCCCATCTCTTTCGCAATGTCCGTTTGTGTCTTATCTCCAAAATATCTTAATTCAATCAAATTACGTTCTTTTTCATCTAAAGTTGCAATGATCTCTTTTAATGCAATCTGATCAATCAAATGTTCATTTTCATCATTATCCTGCTCTAGTTTATCAATCAGATAGATGGCATTACCATCTCCCTGATAAATCGTTTTATATAAAGACTCTACCTCAGAACTGGATTCCATAGCCAGTACAATATCTTCAGTAGAGATCTTGAGTTCCTCACTAATCTCTTCAATGGTAGGTTCTCTCTCCAGTTTATTACTCAACACTTCTTTCGCTATTCGAACCTTTCCTGCTATTTCCTTAAGAGAACGGCTTACCTTTATAATTCCATCATCTCTCAAAAATCTTTTTATCTCCCCGGTAATCATAGGCACTGCGTATGTGGAAAACTTCACTTCAAAGCTAGCATCAAATTTATCAATGGCCTTAATAAGACCAATACATCCTATTTGAAATAAATCCTCTAGCTCATGCCCTCTACCGGTAAATCTTCGAACGATACTCCATACTAATCCGATGTTCATAGTGACAACCATATCTCTGGCTTCTTTATCTCCCTGTTTCGAACGTGCAATTAACTCCAGAGTATCCATGTCCACCTCCAGTTACTAAATTCGTCTTCTCCTCTCTCGAAATCAGAGCAACCTATATCGAAGCATTACTAATGTTTAATTGTCTTTTTCATATAAACGATTGTACCTTTGTTGACTTCTGACTCGACTTCAAGGTTATCCATAAAAGCTTCCATAAAGGAGAATCCCATGCCAGAACGTTCTAAATCAGGTCTGGAGGTATACAGTGGTTCCATCGCCTGCTTAATGTTCTCAATTCCGACTCCTTTATCTATCACCTCTATGTATATAGTTGTCCCCTCTACACGACACTTCATCATAATCTTGCCCAGCCCATTCTGATATCCATGTATAATAGAATTAGTTACAGCCTCAGACACAGCAGTCTTAATGTCCGCAAGTTCCTCCATTGTAGGGTCAAGCTGAGAAATAAATGCAGCAATCACCATTCTGGCAAAACTCTCATTCTTGGAATTACTATCAAACTCAACATACATCTCATTAGTATCCGTCATCGAATCCCTCCTTAGCTGGCTTTCCTTATAATCTGTTAAACGATCCATACTCCTGTCTTCCTTTCCATTATCCTAATTTCTCAAACTCTTCTATTGCGGCCTGATTACTTGAAAATAGTGTAACAATCTTGTACAAACCAGAAAGTCTGAATACACGGTCAACTGTAGTATTTATATGAGTTACCCCTATCTTACCCCCAGATAATGATACCCTCTTATAACGTCCCATAATGACTCCGATACCCGAGCTATCCATAAAGGATATTCCTTCAAAATCAAAGATTATATGCTTGATGTGCCTCTTATCTATAAGTTGGTCAGATCGTTCTTTCACATATTGAGCACAGTGGTGATCTAAGTCACTTTTTAATTTAATTACCATGCAATTCCTAGTGACCTCATAATCCGCATAGCTTGTCTCTTTATCTTGGGTAAAAAAAGTCTGTCTCTTCATTGAAAACTCCTACTTTCCATATTTTTACAGTTATAGAATAAAAAAATACATGCTATACGCTTTATCTTTCCTGTTTCGTATAGCATGTATCCTAAATTAATCTGGAAGTGTATTCAGCTGTTTGGCAGCGGCTTTACCACGTCGACTATTTGGATTACTGTCTACTAAGGATTGGAAATAAGTCCTTGCATTATCATAATCCTTAAGTCCTTGATAGGAGCGACCAATGAAATAGATTGGATCCTCATAACCCGCTTTAAGCTTTACAGCATCCTGTAAAGTCTTAATGGCATCCTCATATTGTTTCTTCTCATATAGCCTATATCCCTCAAAGTACATCTTCTGTGCAGTATCCTCAAATGTCTTACTCTTTATAAATTCATATATCTTGGCAGCCCCTTCAAAATCAGTCAAATTGGTTCCATCGTAATCTACCAATGCTCTAGCTGCACCTTCTTTATCATCATTCAGG
>JAEYRR010000024.1 GCA_023435505.1 Bacillota bacterium
GGTTATTATGGCTAGAAGCTCTGCTGAAAGAATTGTAGAGATTTTAGATGAAGAAAGTACTCTAACAAACAAAGAGGATGCAATCACAGAGGTTAAGGATGGAAGTATAGAATTTGACCATGTTTGCTTTAGTTATGTCAAAGATAAAGACAACTATGCACTAAGTGATGTAACTCTCTCTATAAAAAGTGGGGAGACCATTGGGATTATTGGTGGAACTGGAAGCTCCAAATCCAGCTTTGTTCAACTTATTCCAAGGCTTTATGACGTAACAGAAGGTGCTGTAAGAGTGGCAGGAATTGATGTTAGGGATTATGATCTAGAGATTTTACGTAATCAAGTTGCAATGGTGTTACAGAAGAATGTTCTATTTTCTGGTACAATCAAGGAAAATTTGAAATGGGGTAACCCAGAGGCAAGTGATGAAGAAATCATTCATGCATGTAAACTGGCACAGGCCCATGATTTTATCAAATCATTTGAGAAGGGTTATGATACTTATATTGAGCAAGGGGGTACCAATGTATCTGGTGGACAGAAGCAGCGTCTATGCATTGCCAGAGCGCTTCTTAAGAAACCAAGAATACTTATCTTAGATGATTCTACTAGCGCGGTGGATACACGGACAGATGCTTTTATTCGAAAAGCATTTAAGGAAGAGATACCAGATACGACAAAACTGATCATTGCACAGCGTATCTCCAGTATACAGGATGCTGACCGTATTATTGTCCTAAATGATGGCCAGATAGATGGATTTGGGACCCATGAAGAATTATTGGCTGACAATACAATTTACCAGGAAGTATATCATTCACAGATGAAGGGAGCTGACTTTGATGACTGAAAATAAACATAAAAAAGGCGGAACGGCTCCAATGAAAACCTTTAAAAGACTGATAAAATTAGTCTTTTCCAAATATCCGGCTCACTGCATTACCGTGGTAATTGCAATTATCGTCAGTTCTTTGGCTGGTGTAGCTGGAAGTGTATTTTTAAAGACCCTAGTGGATCAATATATCACGCCGTATCTGGGAAGTGCCAATCCTGATTTTGCTCCATTAGCAAGAGCTTTGTTTTTAATGGGAGGCTTGTTTGCAATCGGTGTTTTGAGCAGCTACCTCTTTAACCGTCTTATGGTTACTGTAACCCAAGGGACGCTAAAAGGAATACGTAATGATATGTTTGCCCATATGCAGAGTTTACCAATTAAATTCTACGACACCCATGTCCATGGGGATTTGATGAGTTTATATACCAATGATACGGATACACTCAGACAGATGATTAGCCAGAGTATCCCGCAGTTGATTTCCTCCAGTATTACCATCATAACGGTAGCGGTTTCTATCGTGATTTTAAGTATCCCGCTGTCCTTAGTGGTATTTACCATTGTTGGGTTGATGATTTATATTACCAAGAAGTTAGCTGGAAAAAGCGGATACTATTTTATGAAGCAGCAAAAGGATCTTGGTAAGGTCAATGGATATATAGAGGAAATGATGGAAGGCCAGAAGGTTGTAAAGGCATTTTGTCATGAAGAGCAAAGTAAAGAAGACTTTGACAGGATGAATGATCAACTGTATAACAGTGCGAAAAATGCCAATATTTTTGCCAATGTCTTAATGCCTATTATGGGTAATTTAGGCTATGTCAACTTTGTTTTAGTGGCTGTTGTTGGCTCCATTTTAGCGGTCAATCAAGTACAGGGCTTTTCTTTAGGCTCACTGGCAGCCTTTTTGCTGCTGGCTAGAACCTTAGCCCAACCTATTTCTCAGATCTCTCAGCAGTTTAATTCCATTGTAATGGCAATGGCTGGTGCGGAAAGAATCTTTAAACTGTTAGATGAGAAGCCTGAGGTAGATGAGGGTTATGTTACACTTGTCAATGCTACATTAGATCAGGAAGGCAATATTCATGAATGTAAGAAACGCACCGGTATATGGGCGTGGAAGCATCCTCACGAAAAGGAAGGGACAGTGACCTATACTAGGCTGTTAGGCGACGTAGTGTTTGATGATGTAGATTTTGGCTATGACGAAAGTAATCTGGTTCTTCATAATGTTTCTCTCTTTGCAAACCCAGGACAAAAAATTGCCTTTGTAGGTGCAACCGGTGCAGGAAAGACGACGATTACCAATCTGATCAATCGTTTTTATGACATACAGGATGGCAAGATACGATACGATGGCATTAATATTAATAAGATTAAAAAGGATGATTTACGTCGTTCTCTTGGAATCGTTCTACAAGATACCCATTTATTCACAGGAACGGTTGCAGATAATATTAGATATGGTAAATTTGATGCCACTGAGGAAGAAGTAATCGCAGCAGCTAAGTTAGCGAATGCTCATCAGTTTATTAAGCATCTGCCTAATGGTTATGATACCATGCTTTCTGGGGATGGTGCCAATCTTTCTCAGGGACAGAGACAGCTCCTTTCTATAGCCAGGGCAGCCATTGCAGATCCACCGGTGCTTATTCTAGATGAGGCAACCTCTAGTATTGATACCAGAACAGAAACGATTGTACAGGAGGGGATGGATAAGCTTATGGAAGGAAGAACGGTATTTGTCATAGCGCACCGTCTTTCCACTGTTAAGAATTCGGATGTGATTATGGTTCTGGAGAACGGCCGTATTATAGAACGTGGTAATCATGAAGATTTAATAGAACAGAAGGGCAAGTATTATCAGCTTTATACAGGAGCCTTTGAATTATCTTAATTAACTGGCAGTTTCACCGGGACAGTTACCCTGTGGAACTGCCAGTTATTTTCCTTATTGTTGTAAAAAAATGCAATAAATGTTACAATTTAATAAAGGAGGGGGATATATGAAAAACTCAGAACTTGAAAGAATTAGGTCTAATATCAATGGGATATTAATTGGGAAAGAGGATAAGGTCGAGCTTGTACTGAATGCATTTTTATCAGGTGGACATATTCTCTTAGAGGACGTACCGGGAGTAGGAAAAACTACACTTGCCAATGCGTTAGCGAAATCACTGGATGTGGATTTTGGAAGAATCCAATTTACTCCGGATACGTTGCCTAGTGATGTGACAGGAGTTTCCATTTAT
Source organism: Bacillota bacterium (assembly GCA_023435505.1). Taxonomy (GTDB): domain Bacteria; phylum Bacillota; class Clostridia; order Lachnospirales; family Lachnospiraceae; genus KM106-2. The sequence goes on from JAEYRR010000024.1 coordinate 3,085, forward strand.
AATATGCAAAAGGGAAACTTTGAGTACTCCAAGGGTGCTATTATGCACAATATCATTCTAGCGGATGAGATTAACCGAACCTCACCCAAAACTCAGGCAAGTTTACTGGAGGCCATGGAGGAAAAACAGGTGACAGTAGATGGTAAGATCTATAAGCTAGAGGAACCATTTATGGTAATAGCAACTCAGAACCCAGTGGATTTTCTGGGTACATATAACCTTCCAGAGGCACAGCTGGAT
>JAEYRR010000126.1 GCA_023435505.1 Bacillota bacterium
CATACGAACACAGTGGCCTAACCTCTTCTGTTGTGGTGAATCTACTGTTATGGGAACAGGAACCCCTACTGTAACAACATCTGGGCTTTCTGCAGCAAATGCTCTGCTAAAAAAGCTAGGTAAGGAGCCATTTGTATATCATAAAGGTATGAAGAACTATGTAAGTATTGTTAATAAGCCATTTAAATCAGATAGTCTCTATAAAGAATATGACAAACCAACTAAAAAGATAATGCACGAAGCTATGCATTGCAGGCTATGCGAACATCCTTTATGCACAAGCGGAGGCTCAACTGATATACGTGGTATTATGCGTCGTGTGGCTGTAGGTAATTTTAAGGGAGCAAAGAAATGTTGGCTGAAAGCTTCATCTGAGGAATCAGCACTTGCCCTATACCAATCCAGATGCATTTGTGCCATTAAGGAAGGTAATCCTGTAAAAATAATAGATGTAATCAAATATATCAGGGATATGAAAGGTTGAGGATTGCTCATAAGCCTGTGTTTTTCGTACAAGTAATATTGTGATATGATAGTATCAATTCCAGAACAACCTTTAGAGAGCCTTGGATAAGTATAATCTTAATTAATTGAGAAATGCTTTTGATGGTGGTTCTCGCTGTCCTGTCAGAAGGAATAGAGAGGTCAGAAAGACGCCTGTATCAATAATCTCCCAGCAAAAGTTTGATGTAAGAGAACACAGAATAAATCTCCCAGTCGTTTTTTATATCTTTGTGTTTTATGTGCTCAAAAATAATATCATTAAACAAATCACCGCACATATACGCAAACTGTAAAGCAGCAAGAATACCGAAGGATGAGCCGAGTATGGTTTTGAAAGCATCAGAAACAACTGCATCATTTCCTGGAAGAACAATGATGATCTCAAAGATTACAGCCATAAGTATATTTATCGCAAAGGCAATCCAGCTAATCATTCTTGGCCAAGTGTAATCATAATCCTCTGAAAAGATATCAGAGCAAACATAGATTAGAGAAAATACAATTATGGAACTGGTCAATGTTATGCCATATCCTCCAATGGATATGTTAAAGAATGAAAAGTTCTTGACTACAATAGTATTACTTAGAAAATGAGAGTTTATTGATTCAATTTATACAAATCAGTAAACTCTCCCTTTTCTCTTCTATAAAACCAATAATTCCAAGTTTTACATCCTTGTTCCATAATAGGCATTGTATTCTACATATGCCATCATGGTATTATATCTCCAACAATGCCCAATACCAAGCATTAACATAGAAAAGTACCCCATCCAATACTCACTCAAGATAAATCCTGCCACTAATACGCCTATTATGCATATTCCCCAGAAAACCATAACTGCAATATGCTCTTTTAGCCATTTCTTTTTATAGAAATCTATTTTGTCTTTTAGCGTAAAACTACTAGCCTTAATAGTTTGCGTAAGATTATCCTCGGCTGCTTGCTTATATTCTTCATCTGTAAGTCTTTTTCCACTCAATATCTCATTGACACTTATACCAAACATTTCACTCATAGAAAGAAGTTCATCTGCTGGTGGTAAATATGTTCCCGTTTCCCAACGAGATACTGTCTTATTAGATACACCTACTTTTTCTCCAAACTGCTCCTGAGTAAGTCCTTGTTCCTTTCTAAGTTCTGCTATGAATTTTCCAATCTGTATTAAATCCATTTGTATCACCTCCCATAAAAAACATAGCAAATCTACGTTTTCTTGTCTTTACCAAAAACAGCGAATCGCTGGACATTCTTATTTTAAGGTACTTTTCCAGTTAAATTAAGATTTGTCTGTCACCAGAGGAAGTTTAATTTGTACCAACCCCAGCGAAGGGAATATTTTTAATCAGGCATTCCGCTGCATCCTCAATATCCTCATAGTCCACTTCTTCATCCTCTCGGGCACAACATTCAAACTCATCTACGATGTTTTCAATGAGTACCATATCGATAAAAAGCGGCAATTCCTTCACGAGTATATCAGATATGTCAGTTTCGCTTTTGTAACCTTCCAGTATGGCCTCATAATACTTCGTCATGAATGCCATGCGTTTGTCCGCATTTTCCTCGAACTGGCACCATCCGATGCCATGGGTCCAGAGATTTGCCAGGTCAAACATATACCAGCAATACATACAATTATCAAAATCGAAAACAGTCAAATCCCCGCTTCTCATATCAATATGGTAATTACCATCGCTGAAATCAAAATGGACAAGTCCGAATACGTCCGGTGTTTGTGGAAGTGTTTGGAATTTCTCCAAACGTTCGGAAATAGCATTTTTAAGTGCGGTATAGGTATCCGGAATCAGACTGTTAATATAATTCATATTGTACTTGTCAAAGTAATTGCTCCGACGGTATTCAGGATGATAATCCTTGGAAAGTCTGTGGATCTTTCCGAGTGCTTTTCCCGTATTGAAAAAATACTCGTAAAGCGGCGCACCATCACGATATCGGTAACCATTATCCGAAATCAACATTCCTTTTGCAAAATCAAAAAGGCTGACATATACTTCTTTCCCAGCCCAGAAGGTTCGTTCGACTAAATTTCCATTCTTTGACGGACGTACATCGGCCACGGGGGCACCGTTACCTGCGAGATA
>JAEYRR010000162.1 GCA_023435505.1 Bacillota bacterium
GTATTAAAACAGTTAGTAGCAGAAGAGACTACTAAATCAGGTATCGTATTACCTGGTCAGGCAAAAGAAAAACCACAGCAGGCTGAGGTTATAGCAGTTGGTCCTGGCGGAATGGTAGATGGTAAGGAAGTAGTGATGCAGGTTAAGGTTGGCCAGACTGTAATCTATTCTAAGTATGCTGGTACGGAAGTAAAATTAGACGAAGAAGAATTTATTATAGTAAAACAGAGCGATATCGTAGCTGTTGTTGAATAATAAGTATTATATAAAAAATGAATGATGGAGGAATGACATTATGGCAAAAGAAATTAAATTCGGCGCCGACGCTAGAAAATCTTTAGAAGCCGGTGTGAACAAATTAGCAGATACAGTTAAAGTTACTCTAGGACCAAAAGGAAGAAATGTTGTATTAGATAAATCATTTGGTGCTCCACTGATTACTAACGATGGTGTTACTATAGCAAAGGAAATTGAGCTAGAAGATGCATTTGAAAACATGGGTGCTCAGCTTGTTCGCGAAGTTGCTACCAAGACAAATGATGTAGCAGGGGATGGTACTACTACTGCAACAGTTTTAGCACAGGCTATGATCAATGAAGGTATGAAGAATTTAGCTGCAGGAGCTAATCCTATTATTTTAAGAAAAGGTATGAAGAAAGCGACCGAATGTGCGGTTAATAATATTGCAAAGATGAGCTCCAAGTTAACTGGAAAAGACCAGATTGCAAAAGTTGCTGCTATCTCTGCAGGTGATGATTCTGTTGGTGTAATGATTTCCGACGCTATGGAGAAGGTTTCAAACGACGGTGTTATCACAATCGAAGAATCTAAAACAATGAAGACTGAATTAGACCTTGTAGAAGGTATGCAGTTTGATCGCGGTTATGTTTCTGCTTATATGTGCACTGATATGGATAAGATGGAAGCTAACTTAGACAATCCATATATTATAATTACTGATAAGAAAATCAGCAATATCCAAGAGATCCTTCCAGTTTTAGAGCAGATTGTACAATCTGGATCTCGTTTATTAATTATAGCTGAGGATGTAGAAGGTGAAGCTCTTACCACTTTAGTAATTAATAAATTAAGAGGTACTTTTAATGTGGTAGCTGTTAAAGCTCCTGGCTATGGTGATAGAAGAAAAGCGATGCTTCAGGATATCGCTATCTTAACTGGTGGTACTGTAGTATCCGATGAATTAGGCTTAGACTTAAAGGAAATGACCTTAGACCAATTAGGCCGTGCTAAATCTGTTAAGGTTCAGAAAGAAAATACAATTATCGTAGATGGTTGTGGAGACAAGAAAGATATTCAAAATAGAATTAATCAGATTAGAGCTCAGATTGAAGAAACTACTTCTGACTTTGATCGTGAGAAGTTACAAGAAAGACTTGCAAAACTTGCAGGTGGTGTAGCTGTTATCCGCGTAGGTGCTGCTACTGAGACTGAGATGCAGGAAAACAAACTTCGTATGGAAGATGCTCTTGCTGCAACCAGAGCTGCAGTTGAAGAAGGTATCATCGCAGGTGGTGGTTCTGCCTATATCCATGCTGCTAAGGAAGTTGCACAGCTTGCTGCAGAATTGGAAGGCGATGAGAAGACTGGTGCAAACATTATCTTAAAGGCACTGGAAGCTCCTCTAAAAACAATAGTTGCCAATGCAGGTTTAGAAGGTTCTGTAATTGTAAACAAAGTAAGAGAATCTGATCCTGGATTTGGATTTGATGCATTAAAAGAAGAGTATGTAGATATGGTAACTAGCGGTATTCTTGATCCTGCTAAGGTTACAAGAAGTGCATTACAGAATGCAACAAGTGTTGCTTCCACTCTTCTTACCACTGAAAGCTGTGTTGCTACCATCAAAAAAGATGAGCCAGCAATGCCAGCAGGTAACCCAGGAATGGGCATGATGTAGTTTAATAGATAGTATTAGATAAGCGAAAGGAAGTCTGCCAGAAAAGAATCTGGCAGACTTCCTTTTTTACAGTAGGATTCATCGACTATAGCACACGAATACGATAGGCTTCAGCCTGTGGTGGTATACTGAAGGTCTGATTAGTAGAGTGGTCTACCCGAACCAATTGTCCGATGCGAAGTGCTCCAAATGGAATCTGCTGTCCTCTTTGATTTAATATCACCGTATTAGGAGTGACATTTAATCTAATTTGACTGGATGGATTATTAAAGGAACCAACCAGAATCTGTCTGGTATTATGGTTGATTTGTAAAATAGCTCCTAGAATAATGTGATAAGAGTTTGCAGGTGGCATAATGGTAATTCTTACTGCTCGGGCCTGAGGCGGCAGGCTGGCTGTCATAGCGGAACTTACTTCGGCATCTAGGGTCATTCCCAGCCTGATATGGCGTCGGGTAAGTATTTTTCCATAGGTATTACGAATTAAGGTTTGATTGGTTACTACTAGTACCAATGTCTGCATCACCCCTCTAGGAACAGGGGGGATATAAGAAACTGTTACATAAGTGACATTACGTACATTATTGATTTCCTGGACAGTAGCATTTCTAATGAAATAAAGATTATTTACACATGGAATCCCATGTCGGGTATTACAAGACATGTTACCTCCTTTATGATATATGGCATTTGCCTGAAGTATCCTACTGACATCATATGCGTAGTGGGAGAAAAAGTTCAGGAGTATAAAAAGAGATATGGTTGAAAATAATAAATTATTATTAGACTATTATTGTGTTGACATCCAAGACATTTTTAGTTATACTTGTAAAAATATTTTTTATTAATAAATATTATTAAAACATCTAATTAGTAAGAATTTACTTATAATTACAAACATGTCTTATAAGATGTATATCGTTTTATATGGCAGAATATAAAGAAAGAGAGGATAATTAAAATGGGAACAATCATTGGTGATGGCATTACATTTGATGATGTGCTACTAGTTCCGGCGTACTCTGAGATTATACCAAACCAGGTACAACTAACTACAAATCTAACTAAATCCATTCAGCTCAATATTCCTATGATGAGTGCAGGAATGGATACCGTAACTGAGCATAGGATGGCAATAGCCATGGCAAGACAGGGTGGAATTGGTGTTATTCATAAAAACATGTCTATCGAGGCTCAGGCAGAGGAAGTTGACAAGGTAAAGCGTTCAGAAAATGGTGTAATTACAGATCCATTTTATTTATCACCAGAACATACTTTGGCAGATGCCAATGATCTGATGGCAAAGTTCAGAATTAGTGGTGTGCCTATTACTGAAGGAAAAAAATTAGTTGGAATTATCACAAACCGAGATCTTAAATTTGAAACTGATTTCTCTAAGAAAATTAAAGAGTCTATGACTTCTGAAAACCTCATTACAGCACAGGAGGGAATTACCTTAAGTGAGGCCAAGAAGATTCTTGCTTCTGCTCGTAAAGAAAAACTCCCAATTGTTGACAAAGATGGTAATCTGAAAGGGTTAATTACCATAAAGGATATTGAAAAACAGATTAAGTATCCACTTTCTGCGAAAGACGCTCAAGGACGCTTAAGATGTGCAGCCGCTGTAGGTATTACTAATAATATTATGGATAGAGTGGATGCATTGGTTAATGCAAAGGTTGACTGTATTGTAATCGACTCTGCACATGGCCATTCTAAAAATATCATAGATACGGTGAAAATGGTTAAGAGCAAATATCCTGAACTTCAGGTGATTGCAGGTAATGTAGCTACTGGAGATGCTACCAGAGTACTCATTGAAGCGGGAGCTGATGCAGTTAAGATTGGTATCGGGCCTGGTTCTATCTGTACTACCCGTGTGGTTGCTGGTATTGGTGTACCTCAGATTACAGCCATTATGGACTCTTATGCAGTGGCGAAGGAATATGGTGTACCAATTATTGCAGATGGTGGTATTAAGTATTCCGGAGATATGACAAAAGCAATTGCAGCAGGTGCCAATGTTTGTATGATGGGTAGTATTTTTGCTGGTTGTGATGAATCTCCAGGAACCTTTGAATTGTTCCAAGGTAGAAAATATAAAGTATATCGTGGTATGGGATCTATTGCAGCAATGGAAAATGGTAGTAAGGATCGATACTTCCAGGAGGATGCAAAGAAATTAGTTCCAGAAGGTGTAGAAGGCCGCGTAGCATATAAGGGAACTGTTGAAGATACCGTATTCCAGTTAATGGGCGGTTTACGTTCTGGTATGGGCTACTGTGGAACAGCTACGATAGAGGAATTGAAAGAAAACGGAAAGTTTGTAAAGATTTCTGCAGCTTCCTTAAAGGAAAGTCATCCACATGACATCCATATAACAAAAGAAGCTCCTAACTATACGTTAGATGATAAATAATAGAGACTAAAAAAAGGAATCTCAGCGATGAGATTCCTTTTTTTAGTCTCTATTTACGGAAAACTTCTTTTTTGAATGCAGCCCAGGCATCTTCATGCTCTACATAATAAAGTGGGCAAAGTTTACCGGTGATGTCATAATGACGGATAATTGCATCACTGTTAAGCTCATACTTGGAGCTAAGCCATCTGGTCAAGGTTACTAATGCCTTATAGCTTTCTGTGGTAAACTTACCAGTTTCATCTGGATGACAAACCTCTATGGATATGGTATCTTTGTTTCTACTGTTGCTGGCATAGGATATTTCAGTAAGTGGAATACACTGAACGATTGTACCATCTAGATCAATAATAAAATGACTGCTGGCATAGGTAGCTTTTGATTTTGCCAGGCCATTAAAATAATTCCGATTAGCCTCGGCACTTGTCCCAGGGTTCCCTACATAATGGACAACAATACCATTTACTTCAGTAAGTTTTTGCTGTGGTCTAGAGTAGGGGTTGGGATCTAGAAGGTCTGCTTTGATTACTGGTTGCTCATAGGTTTTAGTTAGTGCAATGGCTGGGATACTCTCTTGAACTGGTTTGTCTTCTTCTGATTTGGTTAGTAGAAGACAGGCTGTCACTATGACTATGATTCCACAGATAAGGAAAACGAATCTTCTGAAGGGATTGTGCTTTCGATGTTTAGTAGAGCTTGTTCTACTAGGTCGCTTATATGAATAGTATTGTGACATAATACTCCTTCGTTATGTGCTAAAAACTCATTTAGAGTTTTAAGGTTATGGTTTTATTAGCTGGTTCGTAAAGTCGGTAAGTGATGCCAGCATTTTTCATCATTCGCTTGCTGGCAATGGTGGAACCAGTAGTTGCATATTTATCACTTAGATAGATTACTTCCTTGATACCTACCTGAATCAGTGCTTTTGTACACTCGTTACATGGGAATAAGGAGGTGTAGAGTTTAGCACCTTTCATATTTACACCCGTGTAATTTAATATTGCATTCAGTTCTGCATGGCACACATAAGGGTATTTGGTGTCAAGAAACTCACCATCTCGCTCCCAAGGATATTCGTCATCGGAACATCCCTGTGGCATACCATTATAGCCCATGGACAAAATTCGGTTATCATCGTTAACAATACAAGCTCCCACGCAGGTATTGGGGTCCTTACTTCTCTCAGCAGACAGAAGAGCTACTCCCATAAAGTACTCATCCCATTTTAAATAATCTAGTTTTTTCATTACTATACCCCTTTCTTTTTATAAATCAGGTAAGCCAAAAACAGAGACAGGCTTCCCAGTATAATGACCAACACAATCGCAATGGCACAATGCATGAAGTACTCCTCAGGCAGAATGGTTATGACAGGATCTGTCACCGGGTCAAAGAGCCAGTCATCATTGCGGAAAAACAATTTATGAAATATTACAAAGACTTTGTTAAAGTTAATGCTCATAGCCAAACCAATTAGTATAGGTATGGTGATAGAAGTGATAGATGCTGTCTTTAAATAATGATAGTCGTGGAGTTTTCTCTTTCTAAAGACCACGATACAGAGTGCGATAAAGGATAAGGCCAGTAGAACATAGCAACCGTTAAATATAACCTTTACATCTGCAAAATGGCTTAGGCCGTTAACAGAGGCAGCAAGGCTTGGAAACTCCAGCTTACCAAAGAAAAATGGAGAACAGTAGGCTATGAGGGCATTATAATTCTCCATAATCACATCATAAGTGTAACCGGAGGTGGCCTCAATGTTTAAGTGTTTTACATCAAAGCGATATAAGGCACCAACGTTTATGACTAAAACTGTACCTAATGTTGCAAAAAAGATAAAAAACAACATTCCGATACCGATATTCGATATTTTTTTTATTTTCATTATCTCTACTCCTATACGAATAAGATTGGTTTCTATAATATTATAATATAGAACAGATATCACCGCAATATATAGAAAATTTAAAAGCATAATAAGTCGAAATAATAAATATAATTATTATTTTTAATCTTACTTATAAATGATAGCTATTGAATTCTAAAATATTATGTAGTACACTTAGGTCAGAAGTCGTATGACTGGCGGAAATGGGAAAAACCCATAGGGAGTACGACGATGTGAAATGCCGACCGCCTGGGCAGCCGTTAGGTTACCTGGGAGGTTTTTTGTTTTTATAGCAGTAAACTTCCCAGATACCTTTGGAGCATAGGGATGAAAAGGAGAATGGAAATGAGAGCATTAATTAGCGTATCAGACAAGACAGGGATTGTAGAATTTGCAAAGGAACTGGTTTCATTGGGAGTTGAGATTATTTCCACAGGCGGTACCTATAGCAAGCTTAAAGAGGAAGGTGTTCCTGCAATTGAAATCTCCGATGTAACAGGATTTCCAGAGTGTTTGGATGGCCGCGTAAAGACATTACATCCAGCAGTACATGCCGGTTTATTGGCGATGAGAAGTAAACCTGAGCACATGCAGCAGTTAAAGGATTTAAACATTGATACCATTGATATGGTGATTGTTAATTTGTATCCATTTAAAGCAACTATTTTAAAGGATGGAGTAACAAGAGCTGAAGCAGTAGAGAATATTGATATCGGTGGACCAACTATGTTACGTAGTGCTGCAAAGAACTATCAGGATGTGGCAGTTGTAGTAGATCCAAGAGACTATGAAAAGGTTCTAACTGAATTAAAAGAGAATAAAGAAGTATCCATAGATACGAAGTTTTATCTGATGCAGAAGGTATTTATGCATACTTCAAATTACGATACAATGATTGCTGACTTTTTGAAGAAGGAAAGAAATGATCATGAGCTTCCTGAGACTTTAACTATGACCTTTGAGAAAATCCAGGATATGCGATATGGGGAAAATCCTCATCAGAAAGCTGCCTTCTACCGTGAAGTAGGCAAAAAGAAGGGATCTCTTACTGATGCAGTCCAACTTAATGGAAAGGAACTATCCTTTAATAACATTAATGATACTAATGGGGCTTTAGAACTATTGAAAGAATTCACTGAGCCAACAGTGGTTGCCTGTAAACATGGTAATCCATGCGGTGTTGGAAGTGCTGCTACCATTGAAGAAGCATTTGATAAAGCCTTTGCTGCAGATAAAGTATCTATTTATGGTGGTATAGTAGTAATTAACCGTCCTGTTACTAAGACGTTGGCAGAAAAGATGGCAAAGATTTTCTTGGAAGTAATTGTGGCTCCAAGTTATGACGAGGAGGCTCTTACAGTTTTTGCTGCAAAGAAGAATCTTCGTGTTCTACAACTTACAGACATTAGTGTACCTCAAGATGAACATGCATATGATTTAAAGAAGGTGAATGGCGGTTTAATCGTTCAGACCATAGACAGTAAATTATTAGTGGAAGATGAGTTGAAGGTAGTGACAGACAGAGATCCATCCGAGAAGGAAATGGAAGACTTAAAATTTGCATGGAAGGTTGTTAAATTTGTTAAGTCCAACGGAATAGCACTGGCGAAAGATAAACAGTCCATCGGTATTGGACCTGGACAGGTTAACCGTGTATGGGCAACTGAGCAATGTATGGAGCATGCAGCAGAGTTGATTGGAGAGGGCGCTACAAAGGGTGCAGTACTTGCATCAGATGCATTCTTCCCATTTGACGATAGTGTAGAAGCTGCCCATAAAGCAGGAATTACGGCTATCATCCAGCCGGGTGGATCTATCCGTGACGAGGATAGTATTAAGAAGTGTAATGAATACGGGATTGCCATGGTATTTACTGGAATGCGTCATTTTAAACATTAATTTTAAATAAATTTATCAAAAGGCTCTCTTTTGGCATATCTTTACTTGCTAAAAAGGGAGCTTTTGTCGTATATTTCTATTGTGAAAAGTAATGGAGAAGAGATTTCTTTAAATTCTAGAAAAATAACAGACAAAGAAATGAAAAAAGTGTATAATAATTATATTTTTAGAGAATATCATCAAAAGAGAGTTTGAAAAGAAATACTCTATTACCAAAGAGAAAGATCTTGTTAAAGGATTTGCTTGAAGTGAAAGGAGATATGGTTATGGATAAGAAAAAAGGCTTTCTGGCAGAATTTAAGGAATTTATATCCCGTGGAAATGTCATGGATTTGGCAGTCGGTGTAATTATTGGTAGTGCCTTTACTGCTATTGTTACATCTCTGGTGAACGACATGCTTATGCCAGCTATTGGTTGTCTGATTGGTGGACTGAATTTTAGTGATCTAAAGATCGTAATTACAAAAGCATCAGAAGGCGTAGAAGAAGCCGCTATTTACTATGGTAAGTTTATTCAAAGTGTTGTTAATTTCCTGTTGGTTGCACTTGTTATATTTTTAGTTGTAAAAGGAATTAACAGGTTTTATAAAAAGAAAGAACCTGCACCTAAAGCACCAGCGGAAGAGATCCTTTTACTTCGGGAAATCAGAGACCTTCTTAAGGAGAAGGAATAGGGTAGTGGGTTGTTAGCAAGAGGAAGACTCAAAGTACTTGAGTGAATATCAGTTTGAAAGTTGAAAGGTGGTTAACAATGAATATTACGAAGGACATTGTTTATATTGGGGTAGATGATAAACAGATTGATCTGTTTGAGGGGCAGTATCCAGTGCCGAATGGAATGTGTTACAATTCCTATGTTATTCTGGATGAAAAGATAGCTGTAATGGATACCGTGGATGTAAATTTTACGCATGAATGGTTGGACAAGCTGGCTGAGGCACTGAATGGAAGAAAACCGGATTACCTAATCGTACAGCATATGGAGCCAGATCATTCTGCAAACATAAAGAGTTTTATAATGGCGTATCCAGATGTTGTTGTAGTAGCGAACACCAAAACATTTACCATGATTGACAACTTTTTTGAGATGAACCTGGATGACCACAAGCTGGTGATTGACAATGGTGGTACGCTTTCTCTTGGTAAGCATGAGCTGACCTTTGTCTTTGCGCCAATGGTACACTGGCCAGAAGTAATGATGACTTATGATGCGAAGGATAAAGTATTGTTCTCTGCAGATGCTTTTGGTAAATTCGGAACCTTTGATGCAGACGAAGACTGGGATGACGAAGCTCGTCGGTATTATATTGGCATCGTAGGGAAATATGGTGCCCAGGTGCAGAATGTACTGAAAAAAGCAGCCGAACTGGATATCCAGATGATCTGTTCCCTACATGGTCCTGTTTTAAAAGAGAATCTTGGACATTATATAGGTCTTTATGACACCTGGTCTTCGTATGGGGTAGAAGCGGAAGGTATTATGGTTGCCTATACCTCCATCTATGGCCATACAAAAAAGGCTGTGGACTTGTTGGTAGAAACCTTGAGAGCCAAGGGATGCCCAAGTGTAGAAGTTTGTGACCTGGCTAGAACTGACATTTCTTATGCAGTAAGCAATGCTTTCCGCTATGGAAAACTCGTTTTGGCAACCACTACTTACAATGCAGGATTATTCCCTTATATGAGAGATTTTATTGAACATTTGACAGCTCGAAATTATCAGAATCGTACGGTAGGGCTTATTGAAAATGGTTCTTGGGCACCTACAGCTGCCAAAGTGATGAAGGACGAATTATCAGGTTGTAAGAATATAACCTGGTTAGATACTACAGTTCGAATCCAATCCGCCATGAAACAGGTGAATAAGGAACAGATAGAAGCTATGGCGGATGAATTATGTCGCGATTATATTGCACGTTCTAGTGAAGCAGCCAATAAAAGTGATATGTCTGCTCTGTTTAAAATTGGATATGGCTTGTATGTAGTGACATGTAATGATGGAAAAAAAGACAATGGTCTGATTGTGAATACAGTTACTCAGGTAACAGATACTCCGAATAGAATTGCTGTTATTATTAATAAAGCCAACTATTCTCATCACGTTATTAAGAATACAGGAATCATGAATGTAAACTGTTTGTCAGTAGAAGCACCATTTAAAGTGTTCCAGACATTTGGGTTCCAGAGTGGCAGGAATGTAGATAAGTTTGCTGGTGAAAGCACGGTTCGTTCTGATAACGGTCTGGTGATTCTACCAAATTACATTAATGCGTCTCTGTCATTAAAGGTAGAGAACTATGTGGATGTCGACACCCACGGTATGTTTATCTGTTCCGTTACGGAAGCCAGAGTTATGAGTGATAAAGAAACTATGACCTATACTTATTATCAAAAGAATGTAAAGCCTAAACCTCAGACCGAGGGGAAGAAAGGCTTTGTATGTAAAATTTGTGGATATATTTATGAGGGAGACGAGCTTCCACAAGATTTTATCTGTCCGCTTTGTAAACATGGAGCAGCAGATTTTGAACGTATTGTATAGTAACTACGCGAAAAAGGAGATTGTCGCTATGTTGGCGAAAACCTCCTTTTTTTAATCACATAGAAAAGTAGGTTTCCCTGTGTTATAATAAAATAACTAATAATTTGAATATTGTTCATACTATACATAAATGGAGATATATTCAGAAGTTATATAATAGACGTTTTTCTTATTTGAGGAAGGTAAAAACAACAAATCAATATAGTAGGAGATTAGAATGGGCAAAAATATAAAAAATAGTACTGAATTGAAAGAATTAAAGGCATATGAGTTAGTAAAGGAAGAACAACTAAAAGATTTAAATAGTCTGGGCCTACTGTTTCGCCATAAAAAGACAGGTGCCAGAATTCTTGTCATATCTAATGATGATGATAACAAGGTGTTTTCCATCGGTTTTCGGACTCCGCCACAGGATTCTACAGGAGTTCCACATATTATTGAGCACAGTGTACTGTGTGGCTCTAAAGATTTTCCTGCTAAGGATCCGTTTGTGGAATTGGTAAAAGGGTCTCTTAATACCTTTTTGAATGCGATGACTTATTCTGACAAGACTCTTTACCCAGTAGCCAGCTGTAATGATAAGGATTTTCAGAATCTGATGCATGTTTATATGGATGCCGTTTTTTATCCTAATATTTATCATAGGGATGAAATCTTTAGACAGGAAGGTTGGCATTATGAGTTAGAAAGTCCTGAAGGTGAGCTTACCTATAATGGTGTTGTATATAATGAGATGAAGGGTGTATTTTCTTCTCCGGAACAACAGCTGTTTCGGTTAATTCAGCAGTCATTATTCCCGGATACCACTTATGGCGTGGAATCAGGAGGAGACCCTACTTCTATTCCGGATTTAACTTATGAGGACTTTTTAGCATTCCATAAGAAATATTATCATCCATCCAACAGTTATATATATCTGTATGGAGATATGGATATTGAGGAGAAATTGTGTTGGCTAGATGAGAAGTATCTGTCTGGCTTTAGCAATCAGCCGGTGGATTCTGAGATTATGATGCAGCAGCCATTTGGTGGGGCAAAAGAAGTACTGGATTACTACAGTGTGGCAGAAGGGGAAGATGTTAAGGGTAAGACCTATTTCAGCTACAATACCGTTGTGGAAACCAGTTTAGATAAGGAATTATACTTGGCATTCCAGATACTGGACTATGTCTTAGTTGGTGCGCCAGGAGCACCAATTAAGCAAGCTTTAATCAATGCTGGTGTAGGTAAAGATGTGTTAAGTGGTTATGAGAATGGCATTCTTCAACCATATTTCTCTATTATTGCGAAGAACGCCAATGCTGATCAGCAGGAAGAATTTTTAGCTGTGATTCGTAGGACTTTACAGGAACTTGTGAAGAATGGATTGGAAACCAAACCCCTACAGGCAGCCATTAACTACTATGAATTTAAATATAGAGAAGCAGACTTTGGGAACTATCCAAAGGGACTTATGTATGGCCTTCAGATTATGGATAGCTGGCTATACAGTGATGATGCCCCATTTATTCATATCGACGCAGGTGAAGTGTTTGAATTTTTAAAGAAACAGATAGGAACCGGCTACTATGAAGAGTTAATCAGTAAGTACCTTCTAAATAGTGAGCATGCATCCATAGTCACCGTGCAGCCAAAACCAGGTCTGACCAGTGAGATGGAGGCAGAGGTAAGAAAGAAATTAGCTGCGTATAAGGAAACTCTTTCTTTAGAAGAATTGGAACAGATAGTTTGTCGGACCAAGGAATTAAAGGATTATCAGGACACTCCTAGTACCAAGGAGGAGTTAGAGAAGATACCGATGTTATCAATTGAGGACATTGGTACTTTGGCTCAGCCGTTGTATAACCAGGTGAAGGAGATTGAGGATGTAACCATTCTCCACCATAATATGTTCAGCAATGGTATTGGCTACCTTCGTATGCTCTTTGATGTTACTGATGTGGAAGAGGAATATATCCCATATATGAGTCTTTTAGCTACTGTGTTGGGTTATATTGATACAGAGAAACATTCTTTTTTGGAATTTTCCAATGAAGTAAACATCCACACAGGTGGAATTAACAATGATGTAACAGCCTATAGTAAACTTGGAACTACTAAACAATATAGTGCCAAATTTGGTGTTAAGACTAAGGTCCTTTATGATAAGCTACCTAAGGCTTTTGAACTAATTGAAGAGATGCTTTTTGAAACAAAGCTTAACGACTATAAACGCTTGAAGGAAATTATTGCGGAACAGGTATCCAGAAGTCAGATGAAGCTTAACGGTGCTGGACATTCTTATGCTTCCGTCCGTGCAATATCCTACTGCTCTGGTTATGGTAAGTACAATGATTTGACTGGTGGTATTGCATATTATCATTTCTTAAGGGATTTAGAGGAACACTTTGATGAAAAGAAGGAAATGATAGCAGAAACCTTGCAAAAGGTATTGACAAGAATTATCCGCAAGGATAATCTACTAGTTAGTTTCACTGCTGATGACAGTGGATATCGGCTTCTTGAAAAAAGTCTGCCTATGTTTGTACAGAAATTAACGGTTTCCTATGAATCAGGTGGTAAGGTATTCCTTACAGTGGATGCTAAAAATGAAGGCTTTAAGACCAGTAGTCAAGTACAGTATGTAGCCCGTGCAGGTAACTTTATCGATGCTGGTTATGCTTATACGGGAGCGTTAAAAATTTTAAAGGTTATCTTAAGTTATGATTATCTTTGGATCAATGTTCGTGTAAAAGGTGGAGCATATGGCTGCATGAGTGGCTTTGGCTTAGATGGAAACAGTTATCTGGTAAGCTATCGTGATCCTAATCTAAAGGCAACGAATGAGGTATATAATCATACAGCAGATTATCTGCGTAATTTTAACGTGGATAAACGGGATATGACAAAGTTTATCATCGGAACCATTAGCGGCATGGATACTCCATTAAATCCATCTGCAAAGGGTGCCCGTTCTTTAAGTGCCTATTTAAGTGGGGTGAGTGAACTCGACTTTCAGAAAGAGAGAGACCAGGTTCTTTCAGCTGGAGTAAAGGAAATTCAGGACCTTGCAGATATTGTGCAGGCAGTCTTAGATGCCAATCTTATCTGTGTCATCGGAAATGAGAATAAAATAGAAGAAGATAAAGAATTGTTTCAAACAATTACTTCACTTTAGGAGGAACTATGAAGGGTAAATATAAATCTGGTTTTGTGACCTTAATTGGAAGGCCCAATGTTGGGAAATCTACTTTGATGAACCAACTCATTGGTCAAAAGATTGCCATTACGTCAAACAAGCCACAAACAACCAGAAATCGTATTCAGACAGTCTATACCTGTGAGGAGGGTCAGATTATATTTCTGGATACGCCGGGAATTCATAAGGCAAAGAATAAATTGGGAGATTATATGGTAACAGCGGCAGAAAACACCTTGAATGAGGTGGATATTGTGCTGTGGTTGATAGAGCCTAATACTTTCATCGGGCAGGGAGATCAGCATATCGCAGAAATCCTTAAAAAAGTAAAGACGCCGGTGTTTTTAATTATTAATAAAATAGATACGGTTACCAAGGAAAGTATTCTAACCTTTATGGATGCTTATAAAGAAATCTGTAATTTTGCTGAAATCATTCCAGTTTCGGCCCTAAAGGGTGAAAATAAACAGGTACTTATCGATCAGATCCTTAAGTACCTCCCAGAGGGACCTCAATTCTATGATGAAGATACCATTACAGACCAACCAGAGCGACAGATTGTAGCAGAGCTGATTCGTGAAAAAGCCTTACGTCTATTAAACGATGAGATTCCACATGGAATTGCTGTGGCCATTGAGTCTATGAAAGAACGCAATCATGGAAGGCTTATGGACATTCAGGCAACAATCGTCTGTGAACGAGATTCCCACAAGGGCATCATAATTGGAAAACAAGGTTCTATGCTTAAACGCATTGGTACAGACGCCAGAAGAGAGATAGAGGCTTTGCTTCAGATTAAGGTTAACCTTCAGCTTTGGGTGAAGGTTAAAAAGGATTGGCGGGACAGTGATTTTCTGTTAAAGAATTATGGATATAACCAAAAGGATTTAATGTAAGAAGGATTGAATAAATATCTGCAAACTGGGTATCCTAAAGATGTAAGTTAATAGTTATTTTCCCCCTACTTAGGGAAATGGTGAGGGAAGGTTAACATATACAGATTAATAGGGGTATTATCTGTGGACATGAGATAGTTCTGTCCAGAAAAGAGGTTTGTATGGATAAAAGTAATTTATGGCGTAGATTTGAAGTTTCAGGTGACATAAAAGATTATCTTAATTACATTGCTTGTACCAACGAAAAAAGCCAAAAGAGAACAAATAAGGAGGGAGAAAGTGGTGGTTGCACAGATTACAGTAACTGGAATGGTGTTGGCCGCCATGCCGGTTGGTGATTACGATAAACGTCTCGTAATCTTAACTAAAGAAAGAGGAAAAATTGCTGTATTTGCAAAAGGCGCTAGAAGACCAAATAGCGCCTTACTTGCGTGTAGTCAACCCTTTTCCTTTGGGGTTTTTCACTTATTTGCAGGTAAAAACTCCTACAATGTGACTACTGCGGAGATATCCAACTACTTTGCAGAAGTTAGGGAGGATATTGAGACGGTATCCTATGCCTGCTATTTTTGTGAACTGGCAGAGCAGGTAACCAGAGAAAATAATGACGAAGTACAGATGCTTAAATTGCTATACCAGACAATGCGTGCTTTGACGAAACAGTCTATTCCAAACATACTGATTCGATACATATTTGAATTGAAGGCCATGTGTGACAATGGATATGCTCCACAGGTGTTTGAGTGTAGTAGATGTGGTAAGGAAGAGGGAAACTTTTTGTTTAGTCTGGAAGCTGGAGGAGTATTATGTGATAGCTGTAGAGGGGGAAGTGTGGGACTTATGAAGCTCTCCGGCTCAACCTTATACACCCTTCAATTTATTCTTACGACTCCAATTGAACGGCTTTACACCTTTACAGTTAATGATCAGGTAATGAGGGAACTGAAAAGCTTAATGAAAGAATACCTTACCATTATGGTGAGTGGACCGTTTAAATCTCTTGAAGTTTTAGAGACGTTATATTAAGAAAGCCCATAGGACATTTACAAAATATTTACTATTTAGCGTATGGAATCCGAATTTATTATTGAAAATATTCTATATATTAGTTACAATGAAAAAAGGTTTATAATAAAGGGAATGCTATAATGGCAATAAAGTTTTTGTTGCCATGGGGAAAGCTGGAGGATGTACAATGAAAAGACAGTTATCTTATTTATTACTGGCGATTTGTCTGTTGGGATTGGCAGGGTGTAGTAAGAAAGAGAGTCAGACAATAAATCAGAAGGATTTCAAAGAGAATACCACAATAATTAATGCAGATGGTACAGTACAGTCTGTGATAGTGGAAAGCTTTGATAAGGATTATTATCAGACAAATGAATTAAAGAGCTATATTGAAACAACAGTTCAGAATTATACGAAAAAGGCTGGTAATGACTCAGTTGTTTTAGATTCACTTAATGTAAATGACAAGATGGCTACAGCGCAATTTTCTTTTAAGAAAATGTCTGATTATGCTACTTTTAATGCAATAGAATCTGAAGTTTTAACAAATGAGCAAGCACTTAAAGATGAACGTGTTTCTGCTACTGTTTATAGTGTAGAAGATGGAGAAACAATAAGTTTACAAAGTGCGCTAAAAGATAAAGAGTATAAAATTCTGGTTACTGGACTTTTAGGTGAGAATATTATAACAGAAAGTAAGATTGCCTATTATACAAACGGAACTCTAACAGGAGATAATTTATTGAAGACAGGTTCCGAGGGTATAACAGTTATAATTTACGAATAAAACAAGATGAGAGGTTGATAACATGGAAAAATCAATGGAAAAAATAGTTGCCCTAGCAAAAGCAAGAGGGTTTGTATATCCAGGCTCAGAGATTTATGGTGGTTTGGCGAATACTTGGGATTATGGTAATCTTGGAGTAGAGCTAAAGAATAACGTAAAAAAAGCATGGTGGAAGAAATTTATTCAGGAGAATCCTTATAACGTAGGTGTAGATTGTGCCATCCTGATGAATCCACAAACCTGGGTTGCTAGCGGACATCTGGGCAGTTTTTCCGATCCTCTTATGGATTGTAAAGAATGCCGTGAACGTTTCCGTGCAGATAAACTGATTGAAGACTATATGGCTGAACATGGTATGACAATTGAAGGTTCCGTAGATGCTTGGTCCAATGAAGAGATGAGTCAATTTATAGAGGAAAAGAACATTTGTTGTCCATCCTGTGGAAAACATAATTTTACTGATATTCGTCAATTCAATCTGATGTTCAAGACCTTCCAGGGTGTTACAGAGGATGCAAAGAATACCGTTTATCTTCGTCCTGAAACCGCACAGGGTATCTTTGTAAACTTCAAGAATGTACAAAGAACCTCTAGAAAGAAAATACCTTTTGGTATCGGACAGGTTGGTAAGTCCTTCCGTAATGAGATTACTCCTGGTAACTTTACGTTCCGTACCAGAGAATTTGAACAGATGGAGTTAGAATTCTTCTGTGAGCCAGATACTGATTTAGAATGGTTTGCTTACTGGAAGAATTTCTGTATCAACTGGTTACAGAACTTAGGTATCAAAGAGGATGAGATGCGTGTTCGTGATCATGACAAGGAAGAGTTATCTTTCTATAGTAAAGCAACCAGCGATATCGAATTCTTATTCCCATTTGGTTGGGGAGAATTATGGGGTATTGCTGATCGTACGGATTATGACCTGACTCAGCATCAGAATGTATCCGGTGAAGATTTATCCTATTTTGATGATGAAAAGAAAGCGAAATATATCCCATATGTAATCGAACCATCTCTTGGAGCGGATCGTGTTACTTTGGCATTTTTATGTGCAGCTTACGATGAAGAAGAGATAGGAGAGGGAGATGTAAGAACAGTTCTTCACTTCCACCCTGCCATTGCCCCTGTTAAAATCGGTGTACTTCCACTTTCCAAAAAATTAGCGGAACCAGCAGAGAAGATTTATCAGGAATTATGTAAAGAATATAATTGTGAATATGATGACAGAGGTAATATTGGTAAG
>JAEYRR010000345.1 GCA_023435505.1 Bacillota bacterium
ATGCAACCTCTTAGCAGAGATATATTTAACTACCAAAAAACTATTAATTGTAATGGAAAGGGTTGCGTTTCATTTTACAATTAACCTTTTTCACACTCCTAACTTATTTTCACAGAAATATAATTCCAAGAGCCAGAGCATCCACCCCACACACAATTATGTATTAACTAGTACAACTCCCAATTTAAGTATACAAAGTTAGAACGAATGAGGTCAATACTTATTTACAATAGTAGAAAAAAACAGTTAAATAATACTAATTTTTTATAAAAGATCGTTTAACAACACATTAGTTAGCTTTGAACCCCATGCCAAAGACTTCAGAAATTACAATAACTCTATGATAACAACTCTAAACATAAAACAATCTATGCAAAGATACTTAGATAAATCTCTTTATAGTCAAAAGCCTTAAAAACCAACTTGTCTTTCTCGTAATGCGTAGGTCAGCGGTTCAAATCCGCTAGGAAGCTTAACGGTTCATTAAAAATGGCTTCCCGATAAGGAAGCCATTTTTTCAACTTACGACTCTTTTCTCAATAAAGCTTAATACTTTATATAAAATCGTTGCCATTATGCATAAAAGCACAATTGACAGGATAACGTAGTCTAATTTAAATACCTGGCTACCATAAATAATCAGATAACCCAGTCCTGCCTTTGCAGCCAAAAACTCTCCGATAATAACACCTACAAGACTCAATCCCATATTTACCTTCATGGTACTGATAATAGCTGGAATATTTCCCGGTAGAATAACCTTAGTTAAAACGTCCTTTTTGGAACCACCTAATGTATAGATTAGTTTTATCTTATCCTCCTCAATCCCCTTAAAATTCGTATATAACGTTATGATGCAACCAAAAACTGCTACTGTTACCGCGGCAACAATGATTGTTTTCATATTATTGCCTAACCAGACAATAAATACAGGTGCCAAAGCCGACTTTGGCAGACTATTTAAGACCACAAGATACGGCTCTAACACTCTAGAAATCTTCTCATTCCACCAAAGTAGGACTGCAACACCTATGCCAATAACAATAACCAGGAAAAAACTGAACAGTGTTTCTGCCAGAGTGATACCCAAGTGATAGAATATTGTTCCCTCTTTAGCCATTTCATAAAAGGTTTTAGCTACTCTTGAAGGACTGCTGAAGACAAAATCATCCATAAGTCCGATTCTTGTGGAAACCTCCCACAATCCTATTAAAACGGTTATTATGGTTATCTGGTAGATTCGTACTACCCTTACCATAGATAGATATTTCTTAATGTATTCTTTCTGCGCCATTGAGACATTCGTATCCGAAACCATTAATCTTAACTTTCGGTTGTCTTTACTCAAGTGCTGTTCAGCTCTTTCCAGATTTGATCAAAATACGAAGCAAATTCAGGCGCACTTCTTGCTCTTAACGGTGTTCTTATTCCATCCACACTTAGGTTGATGTCTACTATGTCTTTGATATGAGCAGGCCTCCCGGAAAGAATATATACTCGGTCTGCCATACTAATTGCTTCAGAAATATCATGAGTAATTAAGATTGCCGTCTTCTTTTCTTTTTTTATAATTCCCCAGATATCATCAGCAACCTCCAACCTTGTCTGATAATCTAACGCTGAAAACGGTTCATCCAAAAGCAGAATGTCCGGTTCTAGTAACAGCGTCCTAATCAGAGCTGCTCTCTGTCTCATTCCCCCAGACAATTCAGATGGCTTGGCATTTTGAAATTTTACAAGTCCATAGGTACTAAGCATCTGATTAATCATGACATAGCTACTTTCAGTCAGTTTATTCTGTATCTCTAAACCTAGGGTAAGATTCTTTATGGTACTTCTCCATTCCAATAAATGATCCTTTTGCAGCATATATCCAATGTTTTTTCCCGCTAACTTAGCCTCCATATTGTTAATTAATATATTGCCACTGGTCGGGGTAAGTAAACCAGCTATCAAGGAAAGTAACGTGGATTTGCCACAACCACTAGGACCAACAAAGGCAACAAATTCCCCATCATATACTTGGAAACTCATATCTGCTATCGCATCAGTTTCCCCCTTCAGACTATGATAGGAATAATTTAGGTGGTTGATATTAAGCATTTCCTTCATGGTAATTCCTCCACCATATATGGCTATATCTCATTATATGAACCTCTTTTTTATCCGTTCCCTATGGCATGTTGATGTTGTAAAATTTGGTATGTTTTTTTCTCTTTTTATGTTATAATTATTTTGTATAATATATGAATACTATATTGAATTTTGTCGTATTACATAAAATTAGTAAAGCTCCAAAACATACTTATTTCAGGAGGTATCAAATTATGAAGCATCTTCTTGTATATAATATTCGCCCAGGTATGAAAATTGGTAAGGACGTGTATGGATCTAATAACCTGTTATTAATTCCTAGAGATACTATTGTAACTAACCCTATCATCACCAATCTTCTATCCCATGATGTTATAAGTGTATTTATAGACGACTCAGTGGAAGATGCAAATGATGATTTGGTAAACGTTGAGCCAATTGAACAAGTAATCTTGGTGAAAGATACCAAAGAGTTTAAAGTTTTTGAGCGAAAGTATAAAAACACAGTAAGTGACGTACAACAGGAATTCCATAAAATACTCGATCCAAAAAAACCTATTGATACGGAACAGCTTTTTTTAGATGTTACAAGCATTTTCCCATCCGAGATGTCTAATATAGGTCTATTTGATATGCTTCATCAT
>JAEYRR010000358.1 GCA_023435505.1 Bacillota bacterium
CGGTTAACGTTACTACCTCTCTTACTGCATCCACAATAATACCAATCGCTTCTTTACCTTCTGGTTTTAAGATAATGATACGTGTTGCATCCGTGTAATCATCATCTTTTATGCCAAATTTCAAGCGTAGACTCATAACAGGAACTATTTCTCCTCTTAAATTAATGACTCCCTTAAAGTATTTCTGAACCTTTGGAACTCTCGTAATTCTTTGCAATTTCACAATATTATCATTAAACATGATATCGATACCAAATTGTTCTTCACCAAATTTCACAACGATATATTGTTTACCATCTAAGGCTGTATTTGTTTCCATGCTAATTCCCCCTATACTAAAGTATTGGCATCCAGAATCAATGCTACTTCACCATCTCCAAGAATCGTTGCACCACCAATAAGTTTACTGGTTTCCATATACTTTCCAATGGCTTTGATAACAATTTCCTGCTGTCCAATTAAGCGGTCTACTGCAAGACCTGCAAAACGTTCACCTTTGCTTACAACTACAACAGTAAGAGATGGCTGAACCTCTTCAAGTGGTGCAATATCCAAAGCATCGTGCAGTCTTACAATTGGTAATACGGTTCCTCTTAAGTTAATTACTTCCTGACCATTGACATACTTAATGTCTTCATTTGGAATATCTTCAATCGTCTGGATAGATCCAAGCGGAATTGCATATTTTTCTACCCCAACTTCCACCATCAGAGCCTGGATAATAGCCAGTGTCAATGGTAAACGGATAGTAAAGGTGCTGCCTTCCCCAAGTTTAGTTTTGGCTTCAATATCTCCACCAAGGGACTCAATCTTAGTTTTAACAACGTCTAAACCTACCCCACGTCCAGATACGTCTGTAATCTTATCTGCTGTAGAGAAACTTGGCCTAAACAACAGATCAATAAAATCTTTATCTGTCATGGTTGCAGCTTGTTCCTCAGTAATAGTACCTTTTTCAAGAGCTTTTTCTTTCACTTTTTGTACGTTGATACCGCTACCATCATCCCGAACTTCAATAACAACATTATTTCCATCCTGATAAGCATTGAGGAATACGGAGCCCGTTTCTGGTTTACCTAACTTCCTACGAACCTCTGCAGTCTCTAATCCATGATCGGCAGAATTACGAAGCAGATGCATTAAAGGATCACCGATTTCATCGATAACAGTACGATCCAATTCTGTTTCTTCACCAGTCATATAAAGTTCCATAGGCTTATTCAGCTTTTTGGATAAATCACGAATCATTCGTGGGAAGCGGTTCACAACGCTTTCAATTGGAACCATCCTTACCTTCATAACAGATTCATGAAGGGATGTAGTTACTCTTTCCAGATATTCTATCTGCTCATTGAAGCTAGTAGATTTCTTTTCACCATTGTCATTACTATTAATTGATACTAAACCATTTTTAGCAATAATCAGCTCACTTACCAGGTTCATAAGAACATCTAATTTTTCAATGTCAACACGTACGGAACGATTAACAACCGGTTTATTTGCTGTCTGTTTCTGTTCCTTTTTAGCTGCAGAGTTCTTCTCTTGTTGATTTGCAGTATCAGTAGCAACTTCTTCGTGTACCTCTTCAATCGGCCTAGCAATAGGCTCAATAACTGCTTCCTTAATCTCTGATACATTCATAATCTTTTTATAAACGTCCTGCTGACTATACTTAGTAATCAAAAATAAGCTGAAGTCTAAATCAAACCGTTCATCCTCAATATCCTGCACTGCAGGCTGGCTCTTGATAATAGTACCCTCCTCTTCTAATGTTTTAAATATAAGGAAGGCTCTTGCAGCCTTTAGGATACAGGTTTCCTGAATATAGACTGTTATACCATAGACATTCTCTCCCTCGTTGTAGGCCTCACGAATCGCATGATTCTCATGCTCTTCAATCTTGAGTTCCTTAAACTTTGGTTCAAAGTTACTTAAAGATGTGGTCTCTGTAGCTAAAACAGGAATCTCCTGTTTTGGTGCCTCATTTGACTTAGTACCTTCCTTTAAGATTTCATTAAGGGCCAGTATAATATCCTCATTATCCTCAGTTCCCTCATCTGCTTGAGCTTGAATATTGGCTAAATAACCCTCCAGAGCATCTAAACCTTTAAACAAGACATCAACTAATCTATCATTTGCCTTCATCTTACCATTTCTGATTTCAGAAAAGACATTTTCCATATCATGTGTAAGTCTTTGCATTCTTTTATAGCCCATAGTACCTGCCATACCCTTTAGGGAATGAGCAGCACGAAAGATTTCATTAATTGTCGCTTCATTTTCAGGTTCTTTCTCAAGGATTAAAAGTTGTTCATTTAAATTTTGTAAATGCTCCTTTGTTTCATCAATAAAAATATCTAAATATTGACTCATATCCATATTAATGCACCTCCAAATTCTTTATTATCTCTTCTGTCACCCTTTGTAATGGGACCTCCTTATCTGAATAGCCGGCCAAAGTGATTGCTTTTGGCATTCCATACACAGTTGATGTTTCTTTGTCTTGCGTTACTATGTAAAGTTGCTTTTTCATTCTAAGTTTGGTAATTCCTTCTAAGCCATCATCTCCCATACCAGTCAAAACAGCACATACGATTCTTGTATAATCGGTTTCTAGTAATGACTCCAATAAGATATCTGCACATGGTCTTAATCCATTTTTGGCTGGTTCCTCACTCAAGGAAAGCTTATATTGACCTCCTGGCTTTCGATTCACCCTCATTTGAAAACCACCTTTTGCCAAGTATACAGTACCTTTCTCAACATCCATGCCTTCCTCTGCCTCAACCACCTTAATCTCACTAAGATCATTTAGTCGATTTGCTAATGACTGAGTAAAGCCTAATGGCATGTGTTGTACAATGAATACCGGACAGTCTAGATTTCCTGGTAATGAGGGAATTATCCTTTGTAAAGCCTTAGGACCACCTGTAGAGCACGCAATTACAACTAATTTGTCCATCTTACACCAATCCTTTTTCCCTTCTCCGTTGTTTTCTCTCTTCCTCAAATACGTATCGAATAATCTCTTCTCGTTGGGATCGCTCTATCTCAGAAAATTCTACACGGGTTTCATAAGAGCCTATCCGATTAATTAATATTTGAGAGGATATCACTCTAGCCTTTAATATAAATTCCTGATTCCCAGCTTGCAACGGAAGTACAACCTTTAACAGCACTATCCTTCCTGCTTCAAAACGATTATTAGAATTAAACCTTGCTCCTCCACCACTGATATCCGTCATAATCGCTTTTTCCCATTGAACTAAAACGGGCTCATCTGGGCTTGCTTCTTCCTCATACAGACAATGACTAATGTCCATTATCTTTTCCAATCGATAAAACTGCCTTCGCTGTTGTTTAACTAATCCAGATAAGATTCTTATAATAGCTATATACAAAGTCCCCTCTTTGTAACGGTCAATCACCACTCCGTCACATTGGTACAAGCCACGTTTTGTGTAAACACAAAGCTGATAATGATCCCCTATATGTAAAGTGATAATTTGTCCGTTATAAGATGGCATTCCAATATACATAAATTCGTCCTGGTTTATATCCAAAATAGAACTTACATACTGTTTCTTTTCAATATTAATTTCGTCCATATTATATACTTTTGTTAGGGTAATTTTGTCACCAATTGTGATTATAGTAGAAATCATGATTCCTCCCCCACCTTAGCTAATATCTAGAATATCTTAAATTAGCAAAAAGTTGCCTTATGCCTCCTCTGTCCTTTTGTTCTATCTGAACACCTTGATGTATCATCGTCGCAAGGTCCATAATTGCCTTGGAAG
>JAEYRR010000139.1 GCA_023435505.1 Bacillota bacterium
GTAGATACCATCCTACTCTTCATGTAGGACTGCTCCTTCTACATATTTACGCTCCATCTGATGACGAAGCTTGCGGTTTTCAACTGTTTCAAATACGATAGAGAAATCATAATCCTCCGGATATAGCTGATCCGCTGCCACCATAAGTTTCACTCTCTTATGGTTAACCCAGATTTTCTTATTAGGAAGCTGCACCCGAAGAACCCCTTTGTCATCTGCAGTTGTACATACTATACCAATTTTCTTATCCGGAAGAACCATAACACTATCACCAATTTGAAATTGTTTTGCCTCTTTCTGCTTATTTACAATCGCTTTCTTTTTCTTAATCTGGGAGGAGGTTTTATACACAATATCCTGATTTTTCTCGTCCTTTATCCCCACTTTCTTAAGATTATCCAGATGTTTTGGTACCTCCGAACCATAGGCAGCCTGCATTGCATGATTCAACATCGAAATCGGCATTCCTAGTTTTTCAGCAATATAGAAAGCACAGCTTTCGCCGGCTTCCCCTATAATCAACTGGTACATAGGTCGAAGGCTTTCTCTATCAAATGTCATTCTGGCATTAACAATGCCTCCCTCTTTCTCCGCAAACTGCTTTACCTCTGGATAATGTGTCGTAACTAAGAACAGAGCCCCAGTTTTCTTCAGCTCCTTAAGAATAGCAATGGCAATGCCCATTCCCTCTGTAGGATCAGTGCCGGAACCCATCTCATCCATAATAACCAGACTGTCCTTATTGATTCTCTCTAAGATCTCCAGTACATTGGTGATGTGGGAGGAAAAAGTGGATAGATTCTCTGCAATATTTTGTCCATCCCCAATGTCACAGAGATAGTTACTATTCATACAGATTTCTGCTTCCTCGCAGCCCACGTGAAGACCACACTGGGCCATCATACACATAAGGGCTACGGTCTTTATCGCTACGGTTTTGCCACCGGTATTTGGTCCAGTAATGACCACTCCCTGCACACCTCTTCCAACCTCAAAGGAAAGAGGTACACAGCTCTTAGGATCCAATAGGGGATGCCTACCATTTTTAATACGGATATAACGCTCTGTCGTAATCTTCGGCGGGGTGGCATCAAACTCTTGACTCAGCTTTCCCTTGGAGAAAATATAATCCAGTTTTTCAACCGTTCGAGTGTTTTCTTCCATAATCTCTGTCTTATCAGCTAACATTGCTGAAAGTGCATATAAAATCCTTCTTTCCTCATTTTCCTCATCTATCCGCAGTATCAATAGCTCTTCATACAACTTTGCCACGGCCACCGGCTCTATAAATAAAGTATTACCGGTAGAGGACTTGTCAATAACAGAACCCGGAACCTTAAATTTGTACTCTTTTTTTACCGGAACACAGATGCGTCCACTTCGTAAAGTGCTGTAGTTATCTGACATACAATCCTTATTGGCACGCATAATAGTATCTGCTTTCTCTCTCATCTTAGTCTCGGTTCGATCAATCTCTCCCCTCAAGCTCCTTAGTAGCTTAGAGGCGTAATCATCTACCTTTCCATTACGGATCTGCGTCTGTATCGCTTCTCTAATCTCATCTAGTGCATCCAAATTCTCGTCATAATAAGGTAAGGAAAGTGGAAGCTGTTTACAGCGCTTCAGATAAGATTTGATTCTGCTAATTGCTGTGAGAGCTAACCCAATGGCTTCCAACTGCTCCGGAAGAAGACACCCATCCTTCTCTGCCAATTTAACAAGCTCTCCAACTCCATTGAGAGATACCATTGGTGGGGTGCCGATCTTCTCAATCATGGTTCGGGCCTCTGTGGTTTCCCTCTGTCTAGCTAAAAGTTCATTTTCTGACAGGCAAATAGTAGTTTTTGCAATTTGCTCCTTAGCTCCCTGTGTAAATGCGAATTCCATCCATTTTTCTTTTATTTTATCAAATTCCAATACTTTTTCTTCTTTTATCATAATAATCACCTTTCTCCGTTCAAATAAAAAAAGCCATAAAATGTTCTCCTACAACATCTCATGGCTTCAGCCTCAATCTATACAGGAGTTGACGCATTAGCGACATCTCCCCATAAAAAAAACATGACCATACGTCATGCTAAAATTAACCCTAATGATACATTTACCGAAAATGAAAGCATATTGTAAGACAGATATAAATGGACAGACTTCTAGCCGTACTAAAACCCTTTCCACTTCAACTATTCTATTTGTTGAATACTCCATCTACTACAATTAACATACAAATACCTTTCTTTCTTATATCACAATTATGGTACATTATTAAAAATTTAATGTCAATACTTTAATCATATAAAACTTTTTTCATAAAAATTTATTTTTGTGTGACCTATACCACATCTCAGTCGTGTTATGTATAAGGAGGTACGAAATGGACTCATCAACAGACAAGGAAAGAAAGATGGAAGACGTATATGAGAAATATGCTGATATGCTTTACCGTCTTGCCTATTCCATGGTGTTATCCTCTCACGATGCGGAGGATGTGGTACACGACGTGTATGCAAAATATCTTATTAAATCTCCGACTTTTCGAGATGAGGAACATGAGAAAGCTTGGTTTCTCCGAGTAACTGTCAATCAATGTCATGATTTTGCCAAAAAGCAAACCTACAGAAATTATACACCTTTGGAGGAGGTCATTGCCCCGGCCTATACCAAAGAGGATTTAGGGTTACTGCCTGCTGTATTATCTCTGGAGGATAAGTATAAAACAGTTCTCCTATTGCATTATTTTGAAGGATACTCTGTTGAAGAAATTGCTTTTTATCTTAAGCTCTCTCTTTCTGCCGTTAAAATGCGGTTATCAAGGGGAAGAGAAAAACTAAAAATCCAGATTGGAAAGGAGAACCTACATGTTTCATGAAAAAGAGATTGAACTCTATCAGAGTATAACAGCCCCTGAGTCGTTAAAACAGCGAGTTGTTACTATGGAGAAAAAAAAGGTTCACAGACCATGGTATGCTAGACATACTGCTTTGGTGACAGCTTGTGCTTCCCTGTTAATCCTACTTTCCACTTCCTTATTTTATAATTATTCTTCCCCAAGGCCAACACTTTTGGTAGAAGGACAAGAACTAGGCGAGGTACCAGTAGAACTTTCCTACCATTCTCCCTATTCTAAGGCAACTGCTAATGATATGAATGACATTATTTTCTCCACCATACTTGAAATCGATATTTCTGGAGATACTACCATTACAGTATCTGGTGGAACTATTTACGACACAGAGAATAGTCAGTATGTAGGTGAAAGTATTAGAATTGCTAAAGATACGTCTCTTTGCTGGACAGTTGAAGATACCTCGGACCTTAGTTCCTATTATCTGACTGTAGATACTAACCGAAACACCTCTACTTATATTCTCGAAAACGACACAAAAACCGGGATATGGACTATATCCCAACAATAAAATGGAGGAATATAAACATGAGAAAAGTATTAACACTTACATTAGTTACCATTATGACTGCTTCTTTATTTGTAGGATGTGGAAAGAAGGAGAATGTTGCACCTTCTACAACTCCTACTGCAACTACAACACCTACAGAAGTACCAACTGAAACTCCTTCTGCTAGCGCAAATCTTACTGATGACCTTACTACTATCATTGATAAAATCTATGAAATCGAAAAAGTAGAGCTAATGTTAGCTACTACCCCTGTAGATATTAATGACACTGATGCTTTAACTGCTTTCACTGGTTTAACAGATGCTTCTAAGATCAAAGAAGTAGTTGCTTCTGAGCCTATGATGGGTTCACAGGCTTACTCTCTTGTACTTGTAAGAGTAAATGACAGTGCTGATGCAGAAGCTGTTGCTGATGCAATGAAAGCTGGTATTAACCCTTCTAAATGGGTATGTGTTACAGCTGATAATGTAAAAGTTGCTGCTTACGGTGATGTTGTAATGCTTGCTATGACATCCTCTAGCCTTGATGTACCTACTGCAGAAGAACTGGTAAATGCATTCCAGACTGTATGTGGTGGAACATTAGACGTAAATAAATAAGATATGTTATTTTCCAGTATCCCATTTTTATATTATTTTCTACCAATCACACTGATACTTTACTTTCTCGCTCCAAAACGCCTTAAAAATGCCACTCTTTTACTGGCTAGTCTTGTCTTTTATGGCTGGGGAGAACCTAAGTATCTGGTGTTGATGGTAATCTCAATATTAACCGGATATGGGTTTGGAATACTGATTGAGAAAACAACTTCTAGGAAAAGAGCCAGATTATTTCTGGTTCTTTCTATATTAGTGAGTCTTGGTATTCTAGGCTTCTTTAAGTACGCCGACTTCTTCCTGCATAATTTCAATGTAGTGACTGGTCTTTCTGTTCCCCTCTTATCCATCGCTCTTCCTATTGGAATCAGTTTTTACACCTTTCAGATTCTCAGCTATGGGGTAGACGTATATCGAGGTGATGTAAAGGCCCAGAAGAACCTATTGGACTTTGCCACTTATGTAACCATGTTTCCTCAATTAATTGCAGGACCAATTGTGCGCTATAGTGATATAGAAAGTCAGTTAAAATCAAGAAGCTACTCCTTTGAGCAAACCTATGTAGGCATCCGGAGATTTATTATTGGTTTATCAAAAAAAGTATTACTTGCGAATCTACTAGGAGAGTTATGTTCTATTTTCAAGGATTCCAATGAAAAATCCATCCTTTTCTACTGGATGTATGCCATAGCCTATACCCTCCATATCTATTTTGATTTCTCTGGATATAGTGACATGGCCATTGGACTTGGGAAAATCATGGGGTTTCATTTCCCAGAAAACTTCAACTACCCTTATATCTCAAAGAGTATTACAGAGTTCTGGAGAAGATGGCATATCTCCCTTGGCTCCTGGTTTAGAGACTATGTATATATCCCAATGGGTGGTAACCGGGTTCCTTTAAGAAGATGGTTTCTCAATATTCTTGTTGTCTGGATGCTGACCGGCTTCTGGCACGGGGCCAACTGGAACTTTATCCTCTGGGGACTTTTATTTGCTATTTTATTGATTATGGAAAAGTTGTTTTTAAGCCGTTTCCTGAAGAATCTACCTTCTCCTGTGGTACACCTATATGTCATGTTCTTTGTAATCTTAAGCTTTGTCATCTTTGACTCTGCAACTGTACAACAAGCATTTGCCTATATAGGAGCTATGTTTGGAGTTGGAAGTCTTCCTGCTACCACAACAGAGACTTTGTATTATCTAAGAAGTTATGGTGTAGTAATCATAGTTGCCATACTAGGATGTCTTCCACTTGCAAAGTGGAGAAAACTAAAATCTCTTAAGAACACCTATGTAGAAGCCTTCTTTCTTCTGTTTTTACTGTTACTAGTCACCGCATATCTGGTAGACGGTTCCTTCAACCCATTTTTGTATTTTAGATTTTAGGAGGTGCACATGAAGAGAAAAAACATTATATGCGTCTGTCTGATAGGTTTTGTTTGGCTAATGCTATCAGTTTCCTGTCTGATTAAAAAACCTACAGACACCTCCTTCACAGAAAGAAGGAAACTTGCCCAGTTTCCAAACCTTACAGTGGATTCCCTGTTAGAGGGTAAATTTGCCCTGGACTTTGAAGATTATGTAACGGATCAGTTTCCCCTTAGGGATACCTTTCGGACCCTAAAGGCTTTCTGGCAATACTATGGTTTTAGACAGAAGGATAACAATGGCATCTATCTTCATGATGGATATGCCGCAAAACTGGAGTATCCTCTTAAGGAATCCTCCATTACAAAGGCATGTGAGAAATTTACTAATCTGTATGAAACCTACATGAAAGATAAGAATTGTAATATATATGCATCAGTAGTACCGGATAAAGGTTATTTTATGGCAGAAGAAGGCGGCTATATGTCTATGGATTATGAACGACTGTTTGATATGGTGAAAACAGGTCTTCCTTTTGCTACGTATATTCCTATTCAGGATACCTTAAAACTATCCGACTACTACAAAACAGATACTCACTGGCGACAGGAGTCAATTGTAGAAACAGCGAAAAAACTAGCCTCTGCCATGGGTACAGAAGCTTCGATTCACTGGGACTTTACGAAAGTGAAGACAGACCAGCCTTTTTACGGCGTATATTACGGTCAGTCTGCCCTTCCTCTTAAAAGTGAAGATTTGTACTATTTGACAAATCCCATAATAGAAGGTGCCTCTGTATACCATGAAGACACCCAAACAACCACAGCTGTGTATGATAAAGAGAAGCTTTATTCAAAAGACCCTTATGAAATGTTCCTGTCTGGAGCCGCTCCTATCCTTACGGTTCATAACTCGGTTGCAAAGACCGATAAAGAACTTATTGTCTTTAGAGATTCCTTCGGCAGTAGTATCATTCCATTGCTTACAGAAGCTTACTCCAAGATTACGTTAGTAGATATCAGATATGTCCACAGTAACTTAGTTGGTAAGTATGTAGATTTTGATAATGCTGATGTACTATTCCTTTACAGTACTTTAGTACTAAATGGTTCTGCGGTGTTAAAATAACTTAAAAGGCGTACGACAATCACTACGATCGTCGTACGCCTTTTACTGATTATGTCACTCATAGGCCTTATTTACCCACTCTACCAGTGGTACTATGTACTCCTTGGAGCAGATATCATAGGAGCTACTGATTGCCTCTTGACAACCTGCTTCCACTTCACTCTTCCCCTTTTTCTTATTAAGCATTCTTGACATCATTTTCATAATTGTACGGTCTAGGATTCCCATTTTCTCATATTTCAGTCCACTCTGCATATAAAAATGAGGAATCGAAGTAAGCTCTTCTTCTGAGAAATTCCTCCTCCACATGGTTTCTATGACTTCACTAGTCTCTGCAGGGGTGGCTCCAGTAGCAAAGACTACTAACTTTGTATGCCCTGCTACTGTAATCAGTTTCTTTATTTTCTCCAGTCCATCAATCTTTCCTGCGTGGACCCTTCCACCATAGATAACAACGTCATAATACATCAACTTCGTTATATCACAATCTTTATACCCAGTTATGTCACAGTCTAAGGCTTCCCCAATCCATTTGGCATATTGTTCCGTAAATCCTGTGTGAGATTTGTATATAATCAGTATTTTCATAGTACTCCCCTCTTTGTATCAAGATATAAACTATTATAACACCATTTTATAGAACTTTACTTCAAGAACATACGGATTAATTTTTCATGAAATTTGGAATAAGGCTGATAACGCATCGGAAGGTCCAACCAGGTTTTCTTGTCTACGATGCTTCGATAATGGGTAAAGGTGTCAAAGCCGGCTTTTCCATGGTAGGAACCCATACCACTTTCTGATAC
>JAEYRR010000367.1 GCA_023435505.1 Bacillota bacterium
TCTTTTGATTCATATCATGCTGATACTGTCCAACACCAATGGACTTTGGATCTATCTTAACTAGCTCAGCCAAAGGATCCTGCAACCTTCTGGCAATGCTGGCAGCACTACGCTGTCCTACATCAAACTGTGGGAATTCTTCTGTGGCTAATTTGGAGGCAGAATACACAGAGGCTCCGGCTTCATTTACGATAATATATTGAACCGGCTTTTTTATTTCCTTCAGCATATCAACAATAATCATCTCTGACTCTCTTGAAGCAGTTCCATTCCCTACTGAAATGAGGCTGATATCGTATTTATCAATTAAATGCTTCACCACTCTCTTCGTTTCTTCCACTTTATTCTGTGGTTCAGTTGGATAAACGACTGTTGTATCTAATACTTTACCGGTGGCATCTACAACCGCCAATTTGCAACCTGTTCTAAATGCAGGATCCCAGCCTAATACAACATGTCCACTGATTGGTGGCTGCATTAATAGCTGTACCAGATTCTTACCAAATACATCAATGGCACTGTCCTCTGCCTTCTCAGTAAGGTCATTGCGAATCTCTCTTTCAATAGCTGGAGCAATCAGACGTTTGTAACTATCTTCTATGGTCTTTTGCAGATAAGATGACGTATTAGGATTATCCCGTGTAATAACCTGTTTCTCCAAATACCCAAGAATTCTCTCCTCAGGAGCATTTATCTTTACTGTCAAAATCTTTTCAGCCTCGCCACGATTGATAGCCAAAATACGATGTCCGGCTAACTTATTTAGTTTTTCTTCAAACTCATAATACATCTCATATACAGATTGTTGCTTAGGGTCTTTGGCTGTACTGCTTATAGAGCCTTCTCTCATGGTAAAGTTTCGAATGTAGCTTCTATATTGAGCCTCATCAGAAATAGCTTCCGCCACAATATCCATAGCTCCTGCAATGGCTGTTACCGCATCTAGCACTTCCTTCTCCTCATTGATATAAGCAGCAGCCTCTTCCTCCATGGAGTTGTTGGTCATTTGAAGCATCAATATGTTAGCCAGTCCTTCAAGGCCTTTCTCCTTGGCAATAGTGGCACGAGTCCTTCTCTTTGGACGATAAGGTCGGTAAAGGTCATCCACAACTACCTGAGTTGTAGCACTCAGAATTTTTGCTTTTAGTTCTTCTGTCATCTTACCTTGTTCTTCAATACTAGCAATGACCTGAGCTTTCTTATCCTCCAGATTACGAAGGTACTGTAGACGTTCGTAAAGCTTACGAAGTACCTCATCATTTAAGGACCCATGCTGCTCCTTACGATATCGGGCAATGAAAGGAATCGTATTACCTTCATCAATTAATTGAACAGTGGCTTCAACCTGCCAAAGCTCTATACCCAATTCATCTTTTAACTGTTTTAATATATTCATACACCAATACCTTCCTAATATTCTTATAATGTATTTTACAATAGAACCCTATCTCCCGCAAGGTTTTCTATGATAATTCCCTCTCTTGAAATCTTAGAAAAATCCTATATAATGGTAATATAATAGAAAACAGAAAGTGAGAAAACCATGAAGCCATATTCTGATACATCTGAATACCGTGAAAATCCAGTCTTTATGGATCTGGTATCTCTATTGGGCAATGGCTTTGTGCTTTCCCTGTTTAATATTGATTTTCTATTCTTTGAATACCTTTTCCCTATTGTAGGTTCCGCTATTATGTTATATGGCTGCCATCTCATCAAAAACTATAACAGAGATTTTCTTATTGCTTATTATGTGGCGTTCATAAGATTTGTACTTATGATGGTTAATTTCCTTCTTGACTGGACGTCCATAAATTCAAATCTATATGTGGCATATATTCAAATAGCTATATCGGTATTTATAATTGTCTTTCTTTTTATTCACCTGGACAAGGGCTTTTGTACCATGTACCATGATGCTGGCTTAAATAAATATCCACATCAATTTTTCAAATATATTTTTCTTTACCTATGCAATGTGGTATCCACCTACCTGACTATTCGTCTAGGTATTT
Organism: Bacillota bacterium; assembly: GCA_023435505.1. Classification (GTDB taxonomy): domain Bacteria; phylum Bacillota; class Clostridia; order Lachnospirales; family Lachnospiraceae; genus KM106-2. Next base: position 2,016 of record JAEYRR010000367.1, read on the forward strand.
TAGGAGCCCTTATAGCCATTATTATACTATTACTTAATGTATTGTATATTGCCCTAGCCTTCCGAAATATAGGTAAAAACCTTACTTCCACTAATTTAGAGATAGAACTTTGTAGCTTTAGCAAAGAAATCACACGAAAATATTTTATCTATCTTATTGGATATATTCTGGTTCTTATCCTAACAATTTATTATTCTAACAAAGGATCTTTGGTTTCTTCTCAATCGCTGGACAATAATCCAAATATCAGCAAAGAGTATGAGGATACAAAATCACACCTTATTTCCTTAGGAATGAACAGGACTATTGTGGAGGATCTGTCTAATAAGGAATATTCGTATCTATCTAGCGCCTATTCCCTCACTTCTCAGATTGATGTACAAAATGCCAATGGCGGAGTTATTAAAATCAACACCTATCGAATTAAGTTAACCAACAACTCCGAGAGAATCCTTATATATTATGAGTGGATAGAAGAACCAAGCAACCGTCTATTTCAAATTATCGAATACAATACAGACAGCCTGCATAACATATGCGAGATTAACAGCAGTTGTCTTTACCGCGCCCCTGACAGCACCATATCTATGGAAATTGCGTCTTTAGATAATAGCATAAACAGAGCAGGCAATCCCTATACAGAGCAAAAATTAGCCAACATTGGAGATTCTCTCAGAGGGTATCTTGCCTTTAGCTACGCATCATTGGATTCCACAAACTCACCTACAAGTGATATGCAAATTAATTTATACTATCAAGTTTCTATTTTTAATCTTCCATATCTTAAGATTGTTGACTATATGAATTACTACGACAAGTATAAAACCAATATTGTATATAATAAACTATCGATACCAGTCAAAGACTTATTTAAATAATCGTATTAAAGCAAAAATAGTCCGGAAAAGGTGCAATATATCACTACACCTCTTCCGGACATCTTTTTAGTCATTAATAAATTTATCGTGAACAGAATTCATTGCTTTATCTACATCTGAATCGTTGATCAATACTGTTACACGGATTTCAGAAGTAGAAATCATCTTAATGTTTACTCCTACATCATAAAGAGCTTCAAACATCTTAGCTGCAACTCCTGCATTGGACATCATTCCGGCACCAACTACAGAAACCTTCGCTACATTTTTTTCAACAGAAATAGATTGACACTTAAGGCTGGTCTGTTTGTGTCTTTCCAAAATTTCTACTGCCTCTTCCACTACATCTTCAGCTACTGTAAAGCTGATATCCTTGGTACCATCTCTACCAACTGACTGTAAAATGATATCTACATTGATATTATGTCGAGCAAGGTGATTAAATAGCTTAAATGCTACTCCTGGTTGATCTTCAAGTCCGATTACTGCAATTCTTGCTGTATTTCTATCACATGCTACCCCACTTACAAGCATTTTTTCCATTTCTACATCCTCCTTAACAACTGTTCCTTCAGATAAATTTAGGCTGGAACGAACCACCAATTGAACGCCATATTTCTTAGCCATTTCCACGGAACGATTATGCAAAACCCCTGCTCCTAATGTTGCTAACTCAAGCATCTCATCGTAAGTGATCGCATCCAGTTTACGTGCTGTCTTAACGATTCTTGGATCCGCTGTATAAACGCCGTCTACATCTGTGTAGATTTCACATGCATCAGCATTCAGAGCAGCAGCTAATGCTACAGCTGTAGTGTCGGAGCCACCTCTTCCAAGTGTTGTATAGTCATCGTATTTGTTTACTCCTTGAAAACCTGTTACGATAACTATCTTTCGATTAGATAATTCAAGTCTGATACGTTCTGTATCAATTCTCTTAAGTCTGGCATTTCCATAAGTACTTGTAGTGTTCATCGCTACCTGGAATGCATTCAGTGATACTGCTGGCACTCCCAATTTATTCATTGCCATTGCCATTAATGCAACAGAAGTCTGTTCTCCTGTCGTTAACAGCATATCCAATTCTCTCTTTGAAGGATTTGGATTAATATCTTTTGCCTGTTCAATTAATACATCAGTCATTTTGCCCATTGCAGACAATACAACAACAACATCATTGCCTTTTTGATATTCATCAATACATCTTCTAGCAACGTTAAAAATTCTTTCCTTATCGGCTACAGATGTTCCGCCGAACTTTTTCACTATCAGCATAGCTGCCTCCTACCATAATGACATTATAGATTTATTTCTCCAACAGATAATCAATCAGAGTATATCCCTCTTTAAATACATGCCCTGTCTTTGATGCTTCTTTTTCGTTATACAATTGCTCATTCTCTTGTAGTTTTGTGCTGTCATAAAGCATATATGGGACCGGATCAGAAGTATGTGTTCGGCACGCTATTGGAGTCGGATGATCTGGTAATACTAGCATACGATAATCTGCCCCTGCCTGTTCCATGTCCTCTTTAATTACTTGTATGACCTTTCGATCTAAGAATTCAATTGCCTGTATCTTACGTTCAACACTTCCCTGGTGCCCCATTTCATCCGGAGCTTCCACATGAACATATGCAAAATCATAGCCATCCTGTAGTAACGCCTGAACTGCAGCTTTTGCTTTTCCCACGTAATTAGTATGTAGGGTTCCGTCAGCACCTTCCACATGAATCACCTTCATGCCGGCTCCCACTGCAATTCCCTTCAAAAGATCAACAGCTGATATCATAACACCCTTCTTACCTGTTTTTTGTTCGAAGTTATCTAGTGCTGGTCTTGTACCTGCACCCCAGAACCAGATAGAATTGGCTTTGTTGAGTCCTTTTCTGGCACGTTCTATATTAATTGGATGGTTATTCAAAATATCAAAGCTTTTCTTCATCATTTCCTTTAACGCAGGCTCTGATGGAAGATAAGTTCCTATTACTTTACCTAGTATATCATGCGGTGGTGTTAATTCAACCACTTTGCCACAATTCCATATTGTTAAATGTCGGTAACTTGTTCCAACATAGTATTTATATGTATCATTCTCCAGTTCTTGCTTCACGGCATCCAAAAGAATAGCCGCATCTGCTGTGGATATCTCACTTGAGCTATGATCAATGATTGTCTTTTTCTCATAATCTTCCTCTTCGGAAAGAGTGACAATATTACAGCGAAGGGCAATGTCAGTGGCCTCCATATCTACTCCGATACTCAGTGCTTCCAAAGGAGAACGCCCTGTATAATACTTTCTTGGATAATAGCCTAAGACAGCTAGATTTGCTGTATCACTGCCTGGGTTCATCCCTTCCGGAATGGTATGTACTAATCCTATCTCGGATTTCGGAGCCAGCGCATCCATACATGGAGTTTGAGCACTGATTAGTGGAGTGTTGCCACCTAACTGTTCAAGAGGCTCATCTGCCATCCCATCTCCTAAAACAATTACATATTTCATATGCATCCTTCTTTCTCAATCAGTCTTATAGTAAGGTATCATCATATATTCCATAAAGCAGCCTGTCAGAAGTTTAACTCCTGGCAGGCTGTAGAATTAACACCTGTTTAATCGCGTTAGAATGCAACACGAATTCTACTTAACATATTGTCAAACTCAGCTGATTTATGGGCAAATTCCTTTTCAGACATTAAAGAAGTTATAAGTCCAAATTCGCCAGCAACTCCGGCATCTACCTGGGTTGCATCTGCAAAGACTTCAAGTGCTTTTGCCTTATCTGCCTCTGCAAAACGAGCGAAAAATCTATGCTTCGCATCTTCAAAACTCTGTAGTTTAAGCTTATCCTTACTCCAAATCGTCATAATATTAGTTCCCTTATGCTTTGCAGCATCAATAACGTCTGCTACTACTGCGCTGGCTGTTGGAAGCTTACCAGCTCCCTTACCATAAAACATCGTATCACCTAGTACATTGCCCTTTACAAAGATTCCATTGAATACATCATTTACATTGTATAACGGATGTTCGCTATTTATCATCATAGGAGCCACAAATGCTACAATCTTATCCCCATCTCTTCTGCTGGAGCCTACAATCTTAACAATGGCATCTAATTTTTTAGCATACAACATATCCGTTTTAGTAATCTTAGTGATTCCTTCTGTATATATATCTTCATAATCTACTTGTCGTCCGTAGGCAAGTGAAGATAGAATTGCAATCTTACGACAGGCATCATAACCTTCTACATCTGCTTCTGGATTACGCTCAGCATATCCTTTATTCTGAGCATCCTTTAACGCTGACTCAAAATCCTGATCCTCTGCTGACATTTTAGTCAATATATAATTTGTAGTACCATTTAAGATACCAGTTATCTCTTCAATCTCATCTGCAGTTAAGGACTGATTCAAAGGACGAATAATTGGAATTCCTCCGCCAACACTTGCCTCAAATAAGAAGTTGATATCCTTTTCCTTGGCCAGTTCCAATAGCTCAGCTCCATGCTTCGCTACTAACTCCTTGTTTGAAGTACATACACTCTTACCTGC
>JAEYRR010000388.1 GCA_023435505.1 Bacillota bacterium
GTACCGGCTGTGGCCATATGATGTAGAAAAGGTACTGTTGAAAGCTATTTGGATAGCTATCAACAGTACCTTCTTTTTATTCTGTATAAGAATCAATTAATGAAGCAATCTGATCTGGATTCTCAATCTGTGGTAGTTCCTTCGTATTTAATAGTAGTATAGATTCAATCGTTGGATTCAAAACTTGGTACTCGTCTAAGATCTGTTGAACGTTTTCACATTCGCTACCTTCTAAGATGACAATACGGTTAGTAATCGCCTTTAATGCATGGCTTATAGTAGCATTCGTATAGTGACATCTTATACTGCTATAGACACTCACAGAATTAGAACCACTAGTATGGGCAGCCTCACTATAAGCATTGATATATCGACAGATAGATTTCTTATTATACAGATAGTCGTTGTTAAATTGCTTATAGAGCTGATAACGGGAGTTCTTAATATTATAAAGTAAGGTTCCAATGATAGGAACATTTAAAAAGAAGCGAATTATTCGATGTTTTCTTCTAGGATATTGGCTACTGGATGTGATATCTCTAGGGTTTATTAATATGAGGTTGTTAAATAGACTGGAGTCAATGTAACAGGCCATAATACTAAAGGAACAAGAGTATCTAGTACATACAATAGAAGTTTTTTCACCAATTACATCCCGCATAAAATCTGATAGTAACTGAACATAGAGATAATTAGTGTAGGTCATCTTAGGTTTATCTGAGTAACCACAACCAATCAAATCTATGGTGTAAACAGTATGATTTTTGGAGAGCTTCTTAGTTATCTCTGACCACTCGTAGTGTGAACTAGTATTATTTAAATCGTGAACTAGAAGTAAAGCAGGTCCACTACCTTCCTTTGTATAAAAAATCTTTCCAAAACGCCATTCATAGTAGTGACTAGAAGGAGAATAGAGATGCTCTTTAAAGGTGCTTATATAAAAAATAAATTTATTAATAAAATGTATAAGGGCTAAGGATAATGCAATCAAACCTGACACAAAAAATATATTTTTTGTCGTCTTTTTCAATGGTAGTCAACTCCTTTATTATAAGCTATTACCTATATTATAAGTGATTCAGCTCTTTCTTACAATTGATTTTTACAATACATGTTAAATAGTAGTATGATCGATTATAAGTAAATAATTCTATTAAATAGTATATCTTTAAACATAATATTTCTTTAATAATGTCGCATTTGTGATATAATTATTATGGCGGTATTTGTTAAATAGCTGAGGTGTAAGTATGAGAGAAAAAGAAGAAAGAAATACTTTAAATGATAGGTCATCGTACAATATTCTACAAGAATTAGAGCTAGAACGTAAGAGAATTGCACGAGAACTACATGATTCGACAATACAAATGTTATCCATGCTAATATACAAGGCAGAATTCTGTCAGAATATCGCAGAAAAAGATGCAAATAGAACTAAAATGGAATTAGAAATTATGATACAAGTATTAAAAGAGTCAATTGATGATATTAGAAATACTATATTTAATTTGCACCCATTAAGTATAGAGGATCTTGGACTAGTGGCATCCCTGGAAAGATATTTAACTCAATTAAAGAATGATTCTGATATTGATTTTTCTATGAAAGTGATAGGAAATGAAACTGAATGTAATTCTAATATTAATATATCAATCTATCGAATTATTCAAGAGTGTTGTTCAAATGTCCTTAAACATTCTAAGGCAACCAAGGCATCTGTACACATTACATATTCAGATAGCATTGCTATAGAAGTTGAGGATAATGGTATTGGATTTACAAATAGTGATAGAGAAGAGTACATAAAGAATAAAACCTGCTTATATGGGGAAGCGTATAAGAATGGATTTGGACTACCAATGATGAGAGAGCGAGTAAGTTTGTTACATGGATGTATAAATATTAAAACGAGCAAAAGAGGGACTATAGTAAATGTACTTATACCGTTGTCTCTCGAGGAGGAGGATTAGGATGGTTAAAGTAATTATTGCAGATGATCATTGGATGGTTAGGGACGGTATAAAACAGCTCTTAGAGCTAGATGATGGAATTCGAGTAATTGCGGAAGCCAACAGTGGTAGAGAGTGCCTTGATAGAGTTAGTTCTACGGATGCTGATATTTTATTACTAGATATCAACATGCCAGATATAAATGGGTTGAAATTAATTGAAAGAATTAGAGATATTAATTCAAATATTAAAATCATAATGCTTACTATACATAATGAAGCTGAGTATATGAATAAAGCAATGAGTCTTGGAGCCAATGGATATGTCTTGAAAGATTCTGAAAGTGATGTACTGAAGAGTGCCATTACAGTAGTTGTTGATGGAGACCAATATATTGATCCAAGTTTACTTTGCTATTATTTTTCAGAGAGTAATCAACTGCTTGATAAGAGCGACAAAAATGTATTAACTATTAGAGAAATTGAAGTATTAATTCTTATGACACAAGGACTATACAATAAAGAAATTGGGTATAAGCTAGGAATCAGTGAAAAGACTGTAAAGAATCATGCATCAAATATATTTAGAAAGATAAATGTATCTGATCGTACACAAGCAGCTTTATATGCAATTAAAAACAATTATGTACATATTTAAAGACAAGGAAGATGTTTCACGTGAAACATCTTCCTTGATTAATTTTCTAGAATTTTAAATGTTTCACGTGAAACATTTTGTAAATTGATACAAATTAATAAATCTACTATAGCTATGTAAAAAGGATAATGTTATAATATAGAGGTACGCAACAAAAATGACAAAAACAAAGGGAATATAGGTGATAGCATGGGAAGAGTAATAGCAATTGCCAATCAAAAAGGTGGAGTTGGAAAAACAACAACAGCAATCAATCTGTCTGCAGCTTTGGCAGAAGCAGGACAAAAAGTTTTAACGATTGATATTGATCCTCAGGGAAATACATCTAGTGGTTTGGGGATTGATAAAAATGCTCTAAAGAGTACAGTATACGAATTGTTAATAGGCGATGCAACTCTATATGAAAGTATACAACGTAACGTACTGGATAACTTGTCTGTATTACCGTCAAATGTTGAGTTGGCTGGTGCAGAGATAGAATTGATTGGTATTGATGAAAAGGAATATATACTAAAAAAGTATGTAGATATTATTCGAGATGATTATAACTTTATTATCATTGATTGCCCACCATCCCTAAATACGTTAACAGTAAATGCTATGACTACAGCAGATACAGTGCTCGTCCCAATTCAATGTGAGTATTATGCTTTAGAAGGATTATCTCAGTTAATACATACCATTAATTTGGTGAAAAAGAGATTAAATCCTAATTTAGAGATAGAAGGCGTAGTGTTTACTATGTTTGATGCAAGAACCAATCTTTCGCTGCAGGTTGTAGAGAATGTAAAAGAGAATTTGCATCAAAACATTTATAAAACAATTATACCTAGAAACGTGAGATTGGCTGAAGCACCTAGTCATGGCCTTCCTATCACAGCATATGACAGTAAGTCAGCTGGGGCAGAGGGGTACCGTGCTTTAGCTAGAGAAGTAATTGAAAGAGGGAATTAGGTAATGGCGACAGTAAAAGGATTAGGTAAGGGGCTTGGAAAAGGCTTAGATTCTATGATTCCTGATATAATACAGGAGAAAAAGGATCAGGTGGAAGCTACCAGAGAAGGTAATCAAGAGACAATGATTGCGATCAATAAAATTGAACCAAATAAAGGACAACCTCGAAAGGTATTCAATGAGGATAGTTTAATGGATTTAGCAGATTCTATTAAGCAATTTGGAATTATTCAACCGTTGATCGTTCAAAAAAAAGGTGAATATTATCATATTATAGCTGGTGAAAGAAGATGGCGAGCAGCTAAGATCGCTGGATTAAAGAAGATACCGGTTATAATAAAGGAATATACGCCTCAGGAAGTTATGGAAATTGCTTTGATAGAGAACATTCAAAGGGAAGATTTGAATCCTATAGAAGAGGCTCTGGCATACCAGAAACTTATAGCTGAATTTAAGCTTAAACAAGATGAACTTGCAGATAGAGTATCAAAAAGCCGAGCAGCTATAGCAAACTCTATGCGTTTATTGAAGCTAGGAGAAAAGGTTCAGCAAATGGTTATTGAAGACATGATATCCAGTGGCCATGCAAGAGCGCTAATCGCTATAGAAGATGTAAATCAGCAATATAATCTTGCCACTTATATCTTTGACCAGAAATTAAGTGTAAGAGAGACTGAAAAACTGGTGAAAAAGGTATTAGATGGAGAAGAGAAAGAAAAAATTAAAGAAGCTGTTATATTTTCAGAGGATGAATTACTTGCTTATCACAAGATCGAAGAACGTATGAATGAAATTATAGGAAGCAAGGTATCAATACGGAAAAAACAAAAGAATAAGGGAAAAATTGAAATAGAGTATGGATCTAGTGATGAGCTGGAAAGAATAATTGAACTGTTTGACAAAATACAAAATAATTAAGTAAAGGTAGGGTAACCAATGAAAGTATTTGAACAGCTGGGAATAGATATAGGCTATGTAGTATTAGGAATAATGGGAGTTGTGCTTCTACTACTTATCTTAGTAGTCGTTCTATTTGTAAAATTAAGTAAATTAAAAACAAAATACTATGGATTTATGGAAGGCCAGGATGGTAAGAGTTTAGAAGATTCTATTATGTTAAAGTTTAAAGAAATTGATACCATTAAAGAGATTCTGAAGAAGTATCAAATACATTTCAATAACATAGATGATACCTTAAAAACAACATATCAGAAAATTGGTATTGTTAAATATGATGCATTTAAGGAAATGGGAGGAAAGCTAAGTTTTGCATTGGCCTTACTTGATCAAGAAAACAATGGGTTTGTTATAAACTCCATGCATAGTAGCAGAGAAGGGTGTTATACCTATGTAAAAGAAATTATTCATGGTGAGTCCTATGTTGTTCTGGCAGAAGAGGAGCAAGAAGCACTAGATAAAGCAAAGAATAGCCATAATATAATTGATAAATAGTAAATGTTAGGTTGCTATCCTGTAAAGAATAGCAACCTAATCTTATGATTAGAAAGCCGCAAATCAAGAAGTTTACAATTAGTACATAGCAGAGTAAGAATAGAATAATAAATAATATTTTAACAATCTTTTCTCCTGTTAGGGATTAAAATAAGGCATATTTTTTAGTGATTGTGTACAAAATCAGATAACATTGCATAAAATAATGAACATTATTATGTATAGTAAGAGAAACTGGTTAAGAATGGATACCAAATATAACAAAAAATACCACGAAAACATATTAATTATTGCTGAATATAAGAATTGACAAATTGTTTGTTTATGAATACAATGATATCAGAAAGAGAGATAACAGAATAAATATTGTTAAATTTTTAACAGATATAACAAATACATACACTTTTAATAGGAGGATATTAATATGGCAAAGAGAGAGCAAGTATTGCAAATCGTCGATAACGTAGAAGCGTTAATGGCTAAGATAAATGAGGTAAAAGAAGCTCAACAGATATTTTCCACATACTCACAAGAAAAAGTAGATGAGATTTTTAAGGCTGCTTCAATAGCAGCTAATAAAGAAAGAATACCACTTGCTAAGATGGCCGTTAAAGAAACCGGGATGGGTGTTGTTGAAGATAAAGTAATAAAAAATCATTATGCAGCAGAGTATATCTATAATGCGTATAAAGATACAAAGACCTGTGGAGTTATAGAGCAGGATCCATCCTTTGGTATTACTAAGATTGCAGAACCAATCGGATTAATTGCAGCAGTTATTCCAACGACTAACCCAACATCAACTGCAATATTTAAAACTTTATTAGCTTTAAAAACCAGAAATGGCATCATTATCAGTCCTCACCCAAGAGCAAAAGCATCTACCATTGCCGCCGCTAAAGTAGTTCTTGAAGCTGCAGTGGAAGCAGGAGCTCCTAAAGGAATTATCGGATGGATCGACGTTCCTAGTCTTGAGATGACGAATGAAGTTATGAAGAATGCTGATATTATTCTTGCAACTGGCGGACCTGGAATGGTTAAGTCTGCTTACTCCTCTGGAAAGCCAGCATTAGGTGTAGGTGCCGGTAACACTCCAGCAATTATTGATGAATCTGCAGATATCTTATTAGCAGTTAGCTCTATCATACATTCTAAGACCTTTGATAATGGTATGATCTGTGCGTCCGAACAATCTGTAATTATCAGTGATAAAATATATGAAAGCGTTAAGAAAGAATTTATTAGCAGAGGGTGCCATGTATGCTCTCCTGAAGAGACAGAAAAGCTAAG
>JAEYRR010000389.1 GCA_023435505.1 Bacillota bacterium
TTCAGGAACAACAGGTAAGTATAGATAAAGTAATGGGACATGGTGGATTCTTTAAAACCAAACAAGTGGGTCAGAGAATGATGGCAGCAGCTATGAATAGCCCTGTTTCTGTAATGGAAACGGCAGGAGAAGGTGGAGCTTGGGGTATAGCTGTGCTGGCTGCTTATATGAATTATCGTGATAGTAAAGAAAGCTTAAGTGAGTATCTGGAACATAGAGTATTCAACGACCAAGCATCTGTTACTATAGAACCTGAACAAAGTGATGTAGAAGGTTTTGGAGAGTTCATGCAGCTTTATAAAAAAGGTCTTAAGATAGAGCGGGCTGCGGTAGACAGCATGAGATAGGAGGAAGCCTGTATGCTAGAAGAGTTAAAAAAGTTAGTATATGAAGCTAATATGGAGCTACCCAAAAGAGGTCTGGTAACTTATACGTGGGGAAACGTCAGTGCAATAGATAAAGCCACAGGTTATGTGGTAATAAAGCCTAGCGGTGTGGAGTATGACCTGCTTAGCCCTAAAGACATGGTAGTAGTTGATTTAGAAGGTAACAGAGTGGAGGGAGAATACAACCCTTCTTCCGATACCCCTACACATTTAGAGCTTTATAAGAAATATTCCGGCATTGGAGGTATTGTACATACCCATTCAGTAGAGGCTACCTCTTGGGCTCAGGCAGGAAGAAGTATTCCGCTCTATGGAACTACACATGCAGATTATTTCTTTGGTCCGATTCCTTGCGCTAGAGGATTGACGGAGGAAGAGATATCGGAGGCTTATGAAAAGAATACCGGTCTCGTTATTATTGAGACCTTTGAGAAAGAGATGATAAATCCTCTTTATACACCAGGTGTATTGTGTAAAAATCATGGCCCATTTACCTGGGGGAAGGATGCCGCTGAGGCAGTCCATAATGCTGTAGTACTAGAAGAAGTAGCAAAGATGGCATCTAAAACGGAACTAATTAATGGAGAGGTATCACCTGCTCCTGACTGTATCAGAGATAAGCATTTTTTCAGAAAACATGGAGTTAATGCGTATTATGGTCAGAACAGCTAAGCGGATTCATCTGATAAACTCTCTGATGAAAGGGCCCTTTTTAAAGGGTCCTTTTTTATGGTGTAGAGTGACTTTTTCATTGAACAGTTGCTTGAAAATGATTATAATGAATTATAATTGATACTAGTAGAATAATTTCTTGTAATAAGGGGAAATAAAATGAGAAAAGATGTCAGGTTCTCTATAAGAAAAAAAATACTGATGTTATCTGCAGCGACTGCAATACCCTTCTTTATTTTGGTGGTTTACCTGGTTATTTCTATGGCAGATAACAGTGATACATATGAAAAGCTTGTAAGTAATATGACGATCGCCAATAATTATAATCTGAATTTTAAGGAAGAAATGGATGAAAGTTTATATAAACTGGTAGTAGGGTATGTTACTTTTGATACTATTTCACAGGACAAGACACTTAAGGATCCCTATAAATTGATTGATGAACTACGAAGTGAATTTACAAAACTTATGGATATTACCACAGAAAGTGAAAGTAAGATCTGGTTGAGGAGCCTTCTTCGTAATATTGATACACTGGAAAAAAGAGTGGATGATATAAAAGAAAGCTCAAAGGCTGAAGGAAAGTATAACGAGAATATTGAAAAATTAGATAACAATATCTATATACTGACAGAACTGATACAGGACGATATTCAGTATTATATTTACTACCAGACAAAGAGCATGGAGAATGTCAATAGAACAGTCAACAAACAGATTGATGATTTTATCCTACTTTGCATTATCTTAATTGTAGTTCTTGTTATTGTTGTATCTATAATTACGCTATTGATTGTATCAGGAATACTTCGTCCTCTTAAGGTATTATATCAAGCCACTGAGAAGGTTGCAGAAGGTGATTTTGATGCAAGGGCAACTGTGGCTACTCATGATGAGATCGCTGTTCTTGCCCATGGTTTTAATAATATGGCAGATAATATTCAGACCTTGGTTGACAAAGTCAAAGAGGATGAAAGAAAGATGAGACAAGTGGACCTTCGCTTATTACAGGAACAGATTAACCCTCATTTTTTATACAATACGTTAGATACCATCGTCTGGCTAATTGAGGGAAACGAACCGGATCAAGCAGTTAATATGGTTGTAACACTCTCTAACTTTTTTAGACTGGTACTTAGTAAGGGAAAAGAATTTATCTCCATCAAAGAAGAGGAACAACATATCAGTAGTTACTTGGATATACAGAAGATGCGATATCATGACATTATGGAATACGATATTCAGATCGATAAAGTGCTATATGAGTATCAGATTCTTAAACTGACACTTCAGCCAATAGTCGAAAATGCTCTTTATCATGGAATAAAATATAAGAGAGCAAAAGGGTATATACATATTACAGGAGAAAAGGATGGTAATGTGATTCGTCTGGCCGTTCGTGATAACGGAGTTGGGATGGAAGAGGACGAATTAGAGCAGATACGCAGTGAAATAGAGCATTCTGGTAAGGAGCATGAGAAGGGCTTCGGGTTAGCTAATGTAAACGAAAGAATTCGTATGTATTTCGGCACAGAATACGGTATGACAATTCAATCGAAAAAAGGAAAAGGTACGCTCGTAGAAATAACCATTCCGGCAATTAAGATAGATGACAAATCAGAAACTTAAATTCCTTGTTGTTAAGAAAGTGGGAGAAGAAAAATGAGAAAAAGAACATTTGTGATCGGGATCTTTTCTTTATTGTTCATCATACTGACTGGTTGTGGGAAAAAAATCAGTATCAATGATGTTGAAGACAGTATAACGCCTTTAGATGATAGTCTGGTTGTAGTAGGAGTTTCTCAGATTGGTAGTGAATCGGTTTGGAGAACGGCCAATACTGCATCGATACAGAATGTATTTACCAAAGAAAATGGTTATTTTTTGATCTTTGAAAATGCTAGACAAAAGCAGGAGAATCAGATAAAAGCGATACGCAGTTTTATATCACAGCAAGTGGACTATATTGTTTTTTCACCTATTACAGAGACGGGATGGGATACTGTTTTACAGGAGGCAAAAGATGCGGGTATTCCGGTTATACTAATGGATAGACAGGTAAGAGTGAAGGATAAGAGCCTCTATACAACTTGGATTGGTTCCGATTTTTTTACAGAAGGAGAGAATGCTGGGATATGGCTAGAGGGTTATGTGAAGGATAAAAAGAGGGAACAGGAGCAGATTAACATAGTGGTACTTCAGGGAACAAAAGGTTCTACCTCTGTTATTGGGAGAACGGCTGGTTTCAATTCCATTACCAAAAAGCATGATAAATGGGTGATATTAGAGCAGGCTGATGCAGAATATACTACAGCAAAGGGATATGAGGTCATGCAGAATCTTTTGAAGAAATATAAGGATATCGATGTAGTTGTGTCGCAGAACGATGACATGACCTTTGGCGCAGTAGAAGCCATCCAAAATGCGGGACTGACAACCGGTATAAATGGTGATATTGTAGTGATCTCCTTTGATGCAGTGAAATCAGCACTAGAAATGGTTGAAAAAGGTATTATTAATGTTGATATAGAGTGTAATCCTGAACAGGGCCCCTATATTGAGCAAGTTATTCAATCTCTGAAGCGAGGAGAAAAAGTAGAGAAAGCCTATTTCGTTCCTGAGAAGGTTTTTACAAAAGAAAATGTCAGTACTTATCTAGAACATAGGACATATTAATAAGGAGCGGTGGAGGATATGCTAAAAGTATTTTTGGTAGAAGATGAAACAGTAATCAGAGAAGGACTTAGGGATAATATCCCTTGGGAGCAGTATGGATATCGGTTTGTCGGTGATGCTGCAGATGGAGAAATCGCACTTCCTCTTATTCGTAAGTTGAGGCCTGATGTGTTAATTACGGATATCAAAATGCCTTTTATGGACGGCTTATCTCTTAGTCGAATTGTAAGTACGGAATTTCCTAAAATGAAAATTATCATTATTAGTGGTTATGATGATTTTGAATATGCGAGACAGGCGATTGAAGTAGGAGTAGAACAGTATTTATTAAAGCCAATTACAAAGCTTACACTACGAAATTCACTTCTGGAACTGAAAGAGAAGATAGAACAGGATATACAAAAAAATGATTATCAGATAATGTTTCAAAATGAGATGCATGAACATGAACAGTTCTCACGAAGACGTTTTTTCGAACGGGTTCTGGTTGGAGAGTTATCGGTAAAAGAGATTTATGAGGAGGCCTCCAAACTATTCATTGAAATCGATGCCGCACGTTATAATTTATTGTTATTCTCCCTTCAGGAGAGCAGTAACCATTCCAAAGAGGAGATGGAGGGATTCACAATTATACAAGATGAAATTCTTCATTATTTCCTAAGGCATCCAGTATATGTTCTCTTTCGTTGGAATATTAATTCCTATGGTGTGTTAATTAAAGCAGAAAATGAGAAGAAGATTGCTGAATTTACAGAGAATAGTATTGAATTTATAAAGAAAATCTGTATGCCGTTACAGAATCAAATAAGTTGGTATGTGGGGGTAGGAAATCCGGTTGAACGTCTAAGTATGTTACCTGAATG
>JAEYRR010000002.1 GCA_023435505.1 Bacillota bacterium
GAGTAAAATAAGAACAAGATACGCACCAAGTCCAACAGGACGTATGCATGTAGGTAATTTGCGAACTGCCTTATATGCTTATTTAATTGCAAAGCATGAAGATGGAGACTTTTTGTTAAGAATTGAAGATACGGATCAGGAAAGATATGTTGAGGGTGCTACTGAGATTATATATAACACGTTACGTGAGACAGGCCTAATCCACGACGAAGGCCCTGACAAAGATGGGGGAGTAGGCCCATATGTGCAGAGTGAACGTCAGGCTACCGGTCTTTATCTAGAATATGCTAAGAAACTGATTGAAAAGGGAGAAGCTTACTACTGCTTTTGTACGAAGGAGCGCCTGGAAAGTCTGTCTACCAACATTGATGGAGAGGGTAAGGAAGTTTCCCATTATGACAAACACTGCCTTCATTTGTCTAAGGAAGAGATAGAAGAAAACCTTAAAAATGGGGTACCTTATGTAATCAGACAGAATAATCCTGAAGAGGGACAGACTACCTTCCATGATGTTATTTTTGGCGATATAACAGTGGACAATGTTGAGCTTGACGATATGATCCTTATTAAATCAGATGGATATCCAACCTATAATTTTGCCAATGTAGTAGATGATCATTTAATGGGTATCACGCATGTGGTTCGTGGCAGCGAATACCTGTCTTCTTCTCCAAAGTACAACCGTCTCTATGAGGCTTTTGGATGGGAAGTTCCTGTGTATGTTCACTGTCCAGTTATCACAAACGAAGAGCATAAGAAATTAAGTAAGAGAAGTGGTCACGCATCCTTTGAGGATTTGATTGAGCAGGGCTTTATATCTGAGGCAGTTGTGAACTTTGTGGCATTATTGGGATGGAGCGCTCCAAATAATCAGGAAATCCTATCCCTTAAAGAATTAATAGAGTTATTTGACTACCATAATATTAACAAATCACCAGCTGTATTTGATATGGTGAAACTAAGATGGATGAATGGCGAGTATATGAAGAATATGGAGGAGGACAAGTATTTAGAACTTGCCCTGCCATATGTAAAAGAAGTCATTAAGAAGGATTTGGACCTTAGAAAAATTGCTGATCTAGTGAAGACAAGAATAGAGACCTTCTTAGACATTGCTGAAATGATCGACTTCTTTGAGGAGATGCCGGATTATGACATCGCAATGTACACCCATAAGAAGATGAAAACCAATTCGGAGGTCTCTTTTGAAGTATTACAGGAGCTACTTCCTGTATTGGAGGAATTAGAGGATTACTCCATTCCTGGAATTGAAACCTGTGTGAAAGACTTCATTGCAAGGAAAGAATGTAAGAATGGTATCGTATTATGGCCACTTCGTACTGCAGTAAGCGGTAAACAGTCTACTCCGGGCGGTGCATGGGAGATTATGGAGATCCTGGGTAAAGAAGAATCCTTAAGACGAATCAGAGTAGGTATTGACAAGCTAAAAGTGGCATTAGAAGGATAAGAGAAACTAATATATGAAAGTTAATCAATCGCAAAAGCAAGCTATCATGCATAATAAAGGACCTATGATGGTTCTGGCTGGTCCAGGTTCAGGGAAAACCTATGTGATTTCCTCCAGGGCGAAGGTCTTAATTGAGGAACATCATGTGGCACCTAATCATATTCTGGTCATCACCTTTACTAAGGCGGCAGCAATTGAGATGCAGCAACGATTCGAGAGACTAATGGGAAAACAGCATACAGGGGTGCAATTTGGCACCTTCCATGCTGTTTTCTTTCAAATTTTGCGTTATGCCTATGGATTTACCCCTGCTAATATTATCAGTGAGGAAGAAAAGTCTCAGTTCTTCCGCGAGCAGGTTCGTCATATGGAGTTGGATCTGGATGATGAAAAGGATTTTATCGCTGGTATTGAATCTGAGGTAAGTCTGGTCAAAGGAGATATGTTAAGCTTAGAGCATTATTATTCCATGAACTGTTCAGAAGAAATCTTTAAGAAGATTTACCACGCCTATGATGACTACTTAAGACGTCGTAACCAATTGGATTTCGAAGATATGCTGGTTTTCACCTATGAGCTGTTTACACAGAGAAAAGACATCCTTGCCCTATGGCAGAAGAAGTTTGAGTATATCCTAATTGATGAGTTTCAGGATATCAATACCTTACAGTATAAGATTATCCAGATGCTTGCAAAACCACAGGATAACCTGTTTATTGTAGGGGATGACGATCAGTCTATCTATCGCTTTAGGGGTGCTAAGCCCGAGATTATGCTAAACTTTGAGAAGGATTATCCAACTGCCAAACGAGTGTTACTGGATATTAATTATCGGTCTACCAAGGAGATTCTTGAAAGTGCCGGACGGCTAATCAAGCATAACAAAAAGAGATTTCCAAAGGAAATTAAGACGTTTCATGGACAGGGACAGAAAGTTAAACTAGAGGAGTTTGCCTCCTTGCAGCTGGAGAATAAAAAAATAATCGAAGTAATCAAGGATTATCATATGAAAGGGACTCCGTATAGTGAGATGGCAGTACTCTTTCGGAC
>JAEYRR010000035.1 GCA_023435505.1 Bacillota bacterium
ATTCAAAGCATTAGACTGTCTGATTACGAATTTTCATTTACCGGAATCTACATTATTGATGTTAGTTTCTGCATTAGCAGGCAGAGATCATGTTTTAAATGCATACAAGGAGGCTGTGAAGGAGAAATATCGTTTCTTTTCTTTCGGAGATGCCATGTTTCTAAAATAACCTAAAATAGTATAATTAGATAATTGCCAGGAGTTAATAGCTCCTGGTTTTTTGATGCAGATGGCTTTCTTTGGGTTTAGGCTTGCAACCCTAATAAGGGTAATGTATAATAATTCGTAATTGAAACAGTGTTAAAATACATAGTTTTAAGCATAATAGCAAAGATAATAAAAAATGAGGATGATAAAAGTGAATAGAAAGAAATTACTTTTAATATATAATCCATGTGCAGGAAAAGGGGCAATACGTAATAAATTATCTAGTCTGATAGAGATTTTCTGCAATGCTGATTATGAGGTAACAGTACATGCTACCAGATATCGTAATGATGCCACTGAAATTATAAATAAATATGGTGAGTTCTATGACATCATAGTTTGTTCTGGTGGAGATGGAACGTTAAATGAGACGGTAAAGGGAGTACTTACGCTGGAGAATAAGCCAGCAATCGGATACATTCCAACTGGTACCACTAATGACTGTGCGACGAGTCTTGCACTTCCTAAAAATATGATTGATAATGCCAAAACTATTGTGAATGGAACGCTATTTCCTTATGATGTAGGCCAGATTAATGAGGATAATTTTATCTATGTAGCTGCTTTTGGCGCATTTACAGATGTCTCCTATGCAACCAGTCAGTCAGTGAAAAATATATTAGGTCGACTCGCCTATCTCTTAGAGGGTGCAAAACGACTGACTTCTCTAAAATCATACCACTATAAAGTGTTTTATGATGATGTTGAGATAGATGATAAGTTCTTATACGGGATGGTTAGTAACTCCAATTCAGTTGGTGGATTTAAAGGGTTGAATGGTAAGGATGTATCTCTAAATGATGGATTGTTTGAGGTAACACTCATTACACCACCGAAGAATGCGTTTGAACTGCAGTCCATTATTAATGCGCTATTAAGTGAAGAAAAGACTAGTAAGCATGTAATTAATTTCCATACGGATAAAGTGAGATTTGTCTCAGATGAGTTGGTTCCTTGGACAGTGGACGGTGAATTTGGCGGAAATTATAGAGAAGCCAATGTAGTAAACCTAAAACATGCCGTGGAGTTTATTGTAACTAAGGATGACTCTAAAAAAGAAGAAATATAATAAAACAATGGCAACCGTAGAATATTCTAACGGTTGCCGTTTTATTTACATTAATGATTTTAGATCGTCGTAAAAACCTGGATAAGAGATATTAATGCAAGAACTATTTTCAATTATTGTTTCTCCATCAGCATTAAGCCCTGCTATGGCAAAGGACATGGCAATTCGATGATCAAGATGAGAGTCAATTACGGCTCCATGAAGAGGCTTCCCTCCATGAATAATCATGCCGTCCTCTGTAGCTTCTATGTCAGCTCCCATTTGTTTCAGGTTACTTACCATTGTATCGATACGGTTTGATTCCTTCACCTTCAGTTCAGCTGCATCCTTGATATGGGTGGTACCTTTAGCAAAGCATGCAAGAACTGCAACAAGAGGTATCTCATCAATTAGAGTTGGAATTAATGCACCTTCAATGGTAGTACCTTTTAAATCGCTAGTTTGTACAAGAATATCTGCAACAGGTTCTAAGCCCTGCATACGTTCATTTAAGAGCGTAATTTTGCCTTCCATGGCTCTTATGACCTTAATTAAACCATCTCTCGTAGGGTTGATTCCCACTTGTTTAATCAGTATCTGAGAGTTAGGTGTGATAAGGCCAGCACCTATAAAATAAGCAGCAGAGGATATGTCCCCAGGAACCTGAATCTCCCTTCCGTACAGTTCAGAAGGTGGTTCAATAGTGGCTAAGGTGCCTTCAGTCGTAACCTTTGCACCAAAATAATTAAGCATCAGCTCACTGTGGTTACGGGAAACGTATGGCTCTGTAACAGTGGTTGGGCCATCGGCATATAAGCCAGCCAAAAGGATAGCAGATTTTACTTGTGCGGAAGCAATGGGAGAGTTGTAGAAGATACCATGTAAATTTCTTCCCACGATAGTAAGAGGTGCACAATCGTTATGAGAATCACTTGTTATATCTGCACCCATATGTGAAAGAGGGGTAATCACCCTCCCCATAGGGCGTTTCCGGATAGAGGCATCACCGGTTACCCTTGAAGAAAAGGGCGCGGCAGCCAGTATTCCTGACATTAAACGAATCGTCGTACCACTATTGCCTACATCTAAGATTTTCTGCGGCTCTTTAAGGCCATGCAAGCCTTTACCATGAACTCTAACGATGCTCTTGTCGTTTTCAATCTCTATGCCCATCTGTCGGAAGCAGAGCATGCTGGAGAGACAGTCTGCGCCCTGTAGAAAATTGGTTATAAGAGTGGTTCCAACAGATATGGATCCAAGCATAATCGCTCTATGGCTGATAGATTTATCACCAGGTATGCATACTTCACCATTAAGTTTTGTGCAACGTTTGATTTTCATAAGTCGTACCTTTCTATCTGTTATTGGTAGATTGTATATTGATTCTGTGTTAAAAGATCTATGGTTTTGATTCTTGCTTCCTCTGTATACAGTTCAATTCTTAAGGCTCCCTCCTGATATTCCCGGTTATGAAGAATGCCTATATTTTTAATGCTAATCTCATGTCTAGCTAGGAGGGTTGCAACCGAAGCAATGGCACCGGTTTCATCCGTTATATCTAAATAAACCTCATAGACAGAGTTTATTAATCCAATTACTTTATTCGGAATACTATCCCTGTATTCTTTTGCTTCAGAGAAGAATTCTAATAGTTTTTCCTCTTCCTTTTCCTGAATAGAAGCTGCAATGCTGTTAAGTTTAGAAATAAAAGCATTAAGAAAACGTAGAATACTGCCAGTATTAGTTAGACAGATGTTCTGCCACATAACCGATGAGGAGGAGGCAATTCTGGTAATATCTTTAAATCCTCCGGC
>JAEYRR010000169.1 GCA_023435505.1 Bacillota bacterium
ATAGTACCGTATATAACTTAGAGTCAATGGTCAGATATTCCTTAGGATAAGCCTCCTCTAACACCAATCCTCGCATGGCTTTCATAGACTCTATTGTGTGAACCCCCACGTTATAGATGTGATGAGGATTAGTCTGCGGTGTATCTAGCATCGCATCAAACTCAGGCAAAATCACCTTAGTAATCCCTAGTTCACTGGAGGTTATTAACATTTCCGGATAAGGAGATGTAAGAAGTTTTACTAACTCCACACGAATCCGCTCTGCACTAATCGCCATGAGATTCTTCGTCTTTTTTATAATGGCTTTTTTGGTTTCCTCTTCTATGGTGAATCCCAACTGGGCAGCAAATCTCACTGCACGAAGAATCCTTAGGGCATCCTCATCAAATCGATCCTCTGGATGACCTACACAGCGGATGACCTTTTTCTCTAGGTCTTTTAGTCCTTCAAATTCATCCACTAATCCTATTGTTGGGTTATATGCCATGGCATTAATGGTAAAATCACGCCTCTTTAGATCTTCAATCAGATTACTGGTAAACTCTACAGATTTCGGATGACGGTTGTCCTCATATTCTCCATCAATTCGGTAAGTAGTCACTTCATATCCTATTTTTTCTAACATTACTGTAACGGTACCGTGTTCTATTCCGGTATCTATGGTTCTTCGAAATAAGCGTTTTACCTCCTGTGGCTTAGCAGAGGTGGTAATATCCCAATCTCCAGGAGTTCTGTTAAGAATTGTGTCTCTTACACATCCTCCAACTGCAAACGCTTCAAATCCTGCTTCCATTAATGTATCTATTATATATTCCACCGGTTTTGGAATCTGTATCTGCATAATAATCCCACTTTTCTATTTAATATGTTCCTATTTTAATTATACTTAGTTTTTCCTGTCATGACAATAGACTTTCATCCATGACCTATTGAGGAGTATTCCCGATATTTACAATTTAACTCTTGCTTTCTTTTCTATATCTGATATACTTTTTGTTGACATATAGACAAAATAATATTGAGCAGAGTAGAAAGTTGTGCGTTAAGTGCCGGTCAGACGGGGAGTTGCTGACTGGACGAAAAGCTTATGCTTGCGGTACAACATTCGCATCCCGCTGCTACACATAGATATATACCTCTATGCCTGTAGCGCTCGATCTGCAGAGGAGGTATCTTTTTTTATGAAAAATGAACTTTTAAGATTTAAGACATCTACCTTTGAACTAAGACAAGTGAAGTGTCTTACCGTTACATCCATGTTAGTGGCTTTATCCATTATTCTTGGATATCTATCCTTTATGCCCACTCCATCTATAAGAATCAGTTTTGTGTATCTTCCGGTAGCCATTATGGGCTTTCTCTATGGTCCGGTGGTCAGTATCTGTGGAGCCGGAACTATTGATTTAATCAACTATATACTAAATCCTATGGGCGGCTTTAATCCAGGCATTACTCTATGTGCCCTTATAACTGGCCTAATCTACGGTATCTTTTTATACCAGAAAAAAATAAATTGGCCAAGAGTAGCGATAGCCTTCTTTACCAATGCGCTAATTTCCAACTGGCTATTAAAATCCTTTTTTCTGGCTGTCTTAATGGGAACCTCATGGTCGGCCCAGCTTATTACCAGACTTCCAGCCCAAATTGTTATGCTGGTAATTGAATCCGTTGTGTTTATGACCATATATCCTAAAATAAGAGTATTGAAGAATAAATAAGTTTCTATAATATAAAGAAAGCCCTCCCTCCTATCTACCCCGGATAGGATGGGATGGCTTTTTTATATCATTAATTAGTATGCTCTTCCCCAGTAAACTAAGGATTTGGCTGGCTTACCACAGCAGACACAGGTCTCTGCGATTCTTTCCTGCTCAAATGGCATACATCTGGAGGTTGCTCCAGTATCTTCCTTGATCTTAAGCTCACAAGCTTCTTCTGCACACCACATAGCCTTTACAAAACCAGGCTTTTCTTCAATGGTCTTTTTAAACTCCTCATAAGTGGTTGCCATATAGGTATGAGAATCTCTATGATTTCTTGCTCTTTCAAGCATATCATTTTGCATCTGGTCAAGGATTTCTCCTAATTGAGTGGACAGTTCATCTAAGGAAACCACAATCTTTTCTCTGGTGTCACGACGGACTACCACTGCCTGATTTGCTTCAATATCCTTAGGTCCTAATTCAATACGGACAGGAATTCCACGGATCTCCTGCTCACTGAATTTCCAACCAGGACTCTTCTCGGAATCATCTAATTTCACACGGTAACCTGCATTAGCTAAAGCTTCCTTCACTTCATTGGCTTTCTCTAATACACCCTCTTTGTGCTGAGCAATTGGGATTACCATTACCTGAGTAGGTGCGATTCTAGGTGGAAGTACTAAACCTGAGTCATCTCCATGTACCATAATAATGGCTCCGATGATACGAGTAGACATACCCCAGGAAGTCTGATGAGCATATTGCAGTTTATTTTCTTTGTCTGTAAACTGAATACCGAATGCTTTTGCAAAGCCATCTCCAAAGTTGTGGCTAGTTCCGGACTGTAATGCCTTACCATCATGCATCAAGGCTTCAATGGTATAGGTTGCATGTGCACCTGCAAATTTTTCTTTGTCTGTCTTACGGCCTTTGATCATAGGGATTGCAAGAACCTTTTCACAGAAATCAGAATAAACGTTTAACATCTGAACGGTTCTTTCTTCTGCTTCCTCAGCTGTAGCATGAGCAGTATGGCCTTCCTGCCATAAGAATTCCATAGAACGAAGGAATGGTCTTGTTGTCTTCTCCCAACGTACTACTGAACACCACTGATTATAGAGCTTAGGTAAATCTCTATAGCTTTGTACGATGTTGGAATATAAGTCGCAGAATAAGGTCTCAGAGGTAGGACGGACGCAGAGTCTTTCCTGTAAAGGCTCTAATCCACCATGAGTCACCCAAGCTACCTCAGGAGCAAATCCCTCTACATGATCCTTTTCCCTCTGTAATAAGCTTTCTGGTATAAATAAAGGCATATACACATTTTCTACGCCTGTTTCTTTAAACATACCATCTAACGTCTTCTGAATATTCTCCCAAATGGCATACCCATTAGGACGTAGTATCATACATCCACGCACGCTGGAATAATCAATCAATTCCGCCTTTTTAACAACGTCAGTATACCATTGGGCAAAGTCTTCACCCATTGGTGTTATTGCTTCAACTAATTTCTTGTCTTTTGCCATAACAGCATCTCCCTTTCCTGTTTATACTAATGTTTCACACCGGGCTATGAAGGATCTGATCTTTCATCAGATTTCTACTGCAAAGGAAGCCATGAAAAGATTCCCCTGTAATAAAAAAATCCTTCAAGTCCACACAAGGGACCGAAAGATTCGGCGGTACCACCCTATTTAGCAACAAATTACTTTATCACTCTCTTTATCTCTATTAACGCTAGAAACACGCTGTATTTTCATACAGAGCTCCAGGGTAGGTTCAGGACCTGCGCCTAAAGAACCTCTCACCAACGGTTCTCTCTCTTGATGGGCGGCATAGAACTTACTAATCCCCTTCTCGGCCGATATATAGGTTGATTGTAAGATACCTATTTTATTTTGTCAAGTC
>JAEYRR010000263.1 GCA_023435505.1 Bacillota bacterium
TCAATATAAAAAGAATACAAATAAGAAAATCCAAGCCAACCGGCAGCAGCAATCACTGCTCCTGGAAGTTCTGTCATAATCGTTGTTTTCCGATTGGGAATGACCACAAACATAATTTCAAAGAAAAAGGTTAGAAGGAGCAGTGTAACAATGGCTCTTAAGGATATAATTAAAATAGCGACATCAACAAAACTAGCGGCATGGTTTTCTATCCATAGATAAAGCTGATTACCAAATACTAAAAAGATTAAAGTTAAAACCAATAACACGGTAAAACCTAAGGTATATAGGGTTGAGATGAACCGAAGCTTAAAGTAGTTTCTTGTTTCGTTTATATTATAGACACTATTGAGTCCCCGGACTAGGCCTAAAAATCCTTTCGAGGCCGACCACAGGGCGGTGAGAGCAGTAACTGATATTATGGTGGTGGAACTATGGTTATAGATTTCGCTAATAATGAGAACAATATAAGAATTTAGTGCCTTTGGTAGCAAATCATTAAAGGTTTTCATCATCACATGTTCCTGTATGGGCAGATAGTGAATCATAGTCAGTAAAAACATAATAAAAGGGAAAAAGGATAGTATAATGAAAAACGCAGCTTGGGCAGAAAAAACAGAGATATAATCCTTCCGTAATTTATTCAATATGTCTTTTATACTGAAATATATCTTCCTTATCATTTATAGCCACCTCACTGTGTTCGTTTAGTTTATTATATAACTAAATAAGGAATTTTAATATAGAATCGTGTATTTCTTAGGGATAAATCCAAACATAACGGGTTGACAGTATTGGGAATTGTGTTAAAATAAGCATTAGTATATATTCAAAGGCTGTGAAGGTGTGATAGTTGCAGATATTGTAACTATAGGGATTATTGATTTCATACAGAGAGAGGAAGTCGCCGGCTGAAAGCTTCCTTATGTTCAGTTGATAATTTACTTTCCCACTGGAGCTGCATATCTGAAGTGTTTATGGTAGGATATGCCGTTTGCTGCACGTTATGCAGATACAAGTGCCTGTATGGTTTACCATACTAGGAATTAGGGTGGTACCGCGGATTCAGAATAGTCGTCCCTGATCGGATATTTTTCGGTCAGGGATTTTTTGTGCTAACAGCGAGCCAAGCACGAAGTGCTTGTTATCCCAAAAGGGAAGGGATCAGATGCTTGCATCTGTATGCCGACACTTTTGGGATAGTCAAATACGTAGTATTTGGCGAGCGTCCATCACCGAATGACGGAGTCATGAGGGGGCGAGCGTCCAACACCGAATGACGAAGTCATGAGGGGGCTAGCGTCCATCACCGAATGACGAAGTCATGAGGGGGCGAGCGTCCATCACCGAATGACGGTCATGAAGGGGAGAATCCCTACAATAATTCAGAAAGCTTTGTAAATTAGAAAGGAGAACGCCATGAAAGAAAAATTACAAAAAATCATGGATGAAGCGTTAGCGCAGATTAATGCTTCGGAACAATTGGATAAGTTAAGCGAGATTAAAGTAGCTTTCTTAGGAAAAAAAGGTGAGTTAACCTCGGTATTAAAATCTATGAAGGATGTGGCTCCTGAAGACAGACCTCAAGTTGGTCAGCTGGTTAACGATGCAAGAACAAAGATTGAAAGTGCATTGGAAGAAAAGAAAGCACAGCTTGCTAAAGCAGTATTAGAAATGAAACTAAAAAGTGAAACGATAGATGTTACCTTACCTGCGAAGAAACCTATGGTAGGCCATCGTCATCCTAACACAATTGCGTTAGAAGAAATACAACGTATCTTTATTGGTATGGGATATGAAGTTGTGCAAGGCAGAGAGGTGGAATACGATTACTATAACTTTGAAGCCTTGAATATTCCGGCCAATCACCCAGCAAAGGATGAGCAGGATACCTTCTATATCAACAATGATATTTTATTACGCTCCCAGACTTCCTCTACTCAGATTCATGAGATGGAGAAAGGCAGAATCCCAATTCGTATGATTGCGCCAGGTAGAGTATTCCGTGCAGATGAGGTAGATGCTACCCATAGCCCAAGCTTCCACCAAGTAGAAGGTTTAGTTGTGGATAAAAATATTACATTTGCAGATTTAAAGGGGACATTGGCACAGTTTGCAGCAGAATTATTCGGAAAAGATACGAAGGTAAAATTCAGACCACATCATTTCCAATTTACAGAGCCAAGTGCAGAGATGGACGTATCTTGCTTTAAATGTGGAGGTAAAGGCTGTCGTTTCTGTAAGGGAGAAGGCTGGATTGAAATCCTAGGTTGTGGTATGGTTCATCCTAATGTATTAAGAATGTCAGGTATTGACCCAGAAGTATATACAGGTTTTGCTTTTGGTGTAGGACTAGAGCGTATCGCATTACTAAAATATGAAATCGATGACATGAGACTATTATATGAAAACGATTACCGTTTCTTAAAACAGTTTTAATCATAATATTTGGAGGTAGGAAGAATGAATACACCACTATCATGGATAAAAGCCTATGTGCCAGAACTTGATGTGACTGCACAGGAATATACTGATGCAATGACAATGTCAGGCTCTAAAGTGGAAGGCTTTGAACAATTAGATGAGAATTTAGATAAGATTGTTGTTGGTAAGATATTAAATATAGAAAAACATCCAGATGCGGATAAATTAATTGTTTGTCAGGTACAGGTAAGTAAAGAGGGAGAAGTAGTACAGATCGTAACAGGTGCCCCTAACGTAAAAGAAGGAGATGTTATTCCAGTTGTTTTGGATGGTGGACGTGTGGCTACTGATCACGATGGAAACAAAGTGCCTGGCGGAACGAAGATTAAAAAGGGTAAGCTTAGAGGAATTGAGTCCTATGGTATGATGTGTTCTGTCGAAGAACTTGGCTCTTCAAGAGAGTTTTATCCAGATGCTCCAGAGAGAGGAATTTATATCCTTAGTGATAATGAAGCTTACAAAGATGTAGAAATTGGCGCTAATGCAGCTGAAGTGCTTGGATTTAAAGATACGGTATTTGAATATGAGATTACTTCAAACCGTGTGGATTGCTTTAGTATTATCGGGTTAGCTAGAGAAGCAGCAGCTACCTTTGGTAAAGAGTTTCATCCTCCTGTAGTGGAAGTGAAAGAGAATACAGAAAAAACATCCGACTACATCTCTGTAGAAGTAGAGGCCAATGACCTTTGCCCAAGATACATTGGACGTGTAGTAAAAAATATCAAAATTGGACCATCTCCAGTTTGGATGCAAAAGAGATTAGCAGCTTGTGGTATCCGCCCTATTAACAACCTAGTGGATATTACGAACTACGTAATGGAAGAGTATGGACAACCTATGCATGCATATGACCTTGATACCATTGCAGGAAAGAAGATCATTGTTCGTCGTGCTAAGGATGGAGAGACCTTTACTACCTTAGATGAGCAGGAAAGAGCAATTGATTCCTCCATGCTTATGATCTGTGATGCTGAAAAGGCAGTTGGAATTGCCGGTATTATGGGCGGTGAGAATTCTAAGATTACTGACGATGTAAAAACAGTGCTATTTGAAGCAGCATGCTTTGATGGTACGAACATCCGTCTTTCCAGTAAAAAGATTGGTTTAAGAACCGATGCATCTGGTAAGTTTGAGAAGGGGTTAGACCCTAATAATGCCGAAGAAGCAATCAATCGTGCTTGTCAGCTTATTGTAGAGCTTGGCTGTGGAGAAGTTGTTGGTGGTATGGTAGATGTGTATCCAGAGAAGAAGGAACCAACTAGAGTAGACTTTTCTACGGAGAAGATCAACCAATTACTAGGTACTGATATCTCCAAAGAGCAGATGCTTGCTTACTTTAAGAGGCTTGAACTAGGCTATGA
>JAEYRR010000356.1 GCA_023435505.1 Bacillota bacterium
TACGAGTCTTATAAAGACTGTAGTATCTATCCATATATTATTCAGGATGGTTATTGTGGTGGAACGACAGTCGCTAATATGTTTTGTTTCATTGCTCCGGGTGAGAAAAAGGTTATTTATGATGAATACGGAGACCCATATACCTTATATGGATCGAACCTCTATGGACTATCTGTAAATTCAGGATATTATAAGGTAGGGGCAGACAGTACAAAGAATTACTATTGTGATGGTGCTGGTTACTATATACCAGGACAGCCTGCAAAGATTACAATCACTCCATTGAATGGATTTAAGGTGACCGGTTATTATCTGAATGATGTTTACTATGAGGTAAAAGAGGATACAAATACCAATTCTAACTTAGGAGCAGGTGTTATCGCCGGAAGCGCTTTAGATGGTGAAGTTTTACAGACTAATGACATAACGATTACCATTGACAACGTCAATCAAGACTATGATATCCAGATAGTAGGAATTCCATGTGTGCAGGGTATAGAGTTTTCTAAGCAGCAATATGAAGTAAATGCTGGAGACAGTGTTGAGATTGAAGCTAATGTATATCCGTATGATGCACCGACAGACCTTCTATGGGAGGTGGACTCTCATTCTTCCACGATTGAAAACGGTGTATTAAAGGCAAGTGCTAAGGATGCCGGAAGAATCCTTACTGTATC
The DNA here is from genome assembly GCA_023435505.1 of Bacillota bacterium. GTDB lineage: Bacteria > Bacillota > Clostridia > Lachnospirales > Lachnospiraceae > KM106-2. The sequence goes on from JAEYRR010000356.1 coordinate 678, forward strand.
AGCCATGACACCGGATTGCTCCGTTTGGAGTAGTTGCACAGTAAAGGTAATTAGTATTGCTCGAAGTATTCAATTACAGCAAAAGAAGGTTGCCGTTCAACAGGGAGGGTCCTTTAAGGTTGTAGCAACCGTTATACCGAAAGATGCAGTCAATGCGCAACTAAAATACAGTTCTTCTAATCCTTCCGTAGCTATGGTAAATGATTCTGGAGACCTAGTAGCCTTTAAGGCTGGAAAAGCAGTTATTACGGTTTCTACTGCAGACTCTAAAGGTGTAAAAGCTTATTGCCATGTGACCGTAGTACCAGTAATTGATAGGGTTACTGCATTATATGCAAGTGCTTCAACTGATCAGGTGAAACTTAGCTGGAAAGCTGTTAACAAAGCAGATGGTTATGTAATCTATCGCTATGATAGCAAGACTAAAAAGGACGTGCAGATTGCTTTGCTCCAAGGTAGTAAAAAAACCTCTTATCAGGTGAAACGACTTTTAGGTAATAAGGGTGAGAAACTTTTGGCAGGAACCTCTTACACCTTTAAGATTGTAGCCATTAAAAAAGTAGAAGGTATGATGTTATATGGTGTTAAGAAGAGTGTAACAATCTGTACATTACCTAAGAGTACAGCACTTAAGAGTGTTACCGCTTCAAAACGTGGGCAGGCGAGCCTTACCTGGTCAAAAACTTTACAGGTATCCGGATATGAGATTTATATATCAAACTCAGCGAATGGAAAATATGTTTTAAAAACCACAGTGAAAAACGGTGCGACTACCAGAGTAACCTTAAAGGGATTGAAACGGGGTAACTGCTATGTTAAAATTCGCACCTATAAGGTTGTAGATAAAAAGAAGGTATACAGTAGATTTAGTAAGTCTATGATGGTTAAGATTAAGTAGTACGACAAGGAAAGGTTATTGACAGAATTGTTAGAATAAACGATAATAAGAATTGCCTTAACTTGTATCATAGAGTACATAGTAATGATCAAAGGCCTCTCATTTTGAGTAGGCCTTTCTTCATATAGATAAATGAAACATAGAGAAATGATTTGGGGAGTTTCAGGTAAGGGATGTAAAGTGGCTTGGCTACTTATCGAAAACATAAGAAAGAAGGATGGATGATATGAGATTTAGAAAATTAATAGCAGGCTGTCTAGTTTTAGCAATGATGGTAGTAAGTGTTTCTGCATGTGGATCTAAAGAAACAGGTACCGATAACAAAGCAACCAATGGCGCCAATGATAGTAAACTAGAAAAGGTAACAGTTGGAATTGGACAATTTGCAGAGCATGCCTCTTTGGATAATTGTAGTGAAGGATTTATTGAAGGAATGAAACAGGAAGGCTACATAGAAGGTGAAAATGTTACATATGTAACGGATAATGCAGCAGCAGATACTGGGAATGCAGGGATGATAGCTAACAACTATGTTTCACAGAAGGTTGATTTAATCTGTGCCATAGCTACTCCGATGGCTCAAAGTGCTTTTACCGCAGCAGCAAAGGCAGGGATTCCTGTGATCTATACAGCGATAACGGATCCAATAGCAGCTGGGTTAGCGAAAGAGGATAAGACACCAACCGGTGAGATTACTGGAACTAGCGATAAATTATCCGTAGATAAGCAGTTAGAAATGATTCGCAAGATACTGCCAAATGCCAAGAAAATCGGTATTATGTATTCTACTTCTGAAGTTAACTCTGAATCTGCGATTAAAGAATATAAAGCATTAGCAGGAAATTATGGCTTTGAGATTGTAGAATCAGGAATCAGTACAGTGGCAGATATTCCTTTGGCAACAGATAATTTGCTATCAGAGGTAGATTGCATCAATAACCTTACGGACAATACAGTGGTAAGTGCATTACCAACTATTCTGTCTAAAGCAAATGATAAAAAGATTCCGGTGTTTGGATCTGAGATTGAACAGGTAAAAAAAGGATGCTTAGCAACTGTTGGTTTGGATTATTATCAATTAGGTATTAAGACTGGTAAGATGGCAGCAAAGGTACTTAAAGGCGAGAGTAAGGCATCTGAGATGAAATTTGAAGTAATACAAGATGGACAGCTTTATATTAATTCTAAAGTAGCTGAGAATTTGGGAATGACGATAGCATCTGATATTCTTGATAGTGCTGCTGAGGTTATAAAAGAGATTACAGAATAGAGATACTATTCTGATTTAGGAGGATTTCTATGGCAGCCTTTTTTACACCAGACAATTTTGTAACAATTCTCGAGCAGGGGTTTATCTATGCCATTATGGCATTGGGAGTCTATATTACCTATAAGATATTGGATTTTCCAGATCTTTCTGTAGACGGCACCTTCCCATTGGGTGGAGCGGTTGCTGCAATACTGATAACCAAAGGAGTGAATGCTTGGCTCACACTTCCGATTGCATTTGCAGTGGGTGCATTAGCAGGATTTATAACAGGTGTTATACATGTGAAGTTAAAAGTCCGCGATTTACTTTCTGGTATCATTATGATGACAGCCTTATACTCCATAAACTTACATATTGCAGGTAGAGCTAATTTGCCGATATACGGTAAGAACAATATCTTTTCTGGTAATTTCATTGAGAATGTTGTGCCGGAGTGGCTAAAACCATATACGACACTGATTATTCTTCTGTTTATTATGATAGTAATAAAGCTTTTGTTAGATGTTTATTTAAAGACTAAAGCGGGGTATTTACTTCGCGCAGCTGGAGATAATCCTGTTCTGGTTACAGCTTTGGCAAAGGATAAGGGGATGGTAAAGATTGTGGGCTTATCCCTAGCAAATGGGTTGGTAGCCTTGGCAGGCTCTATCCTCTGTCAGGAGCAGCAGTTTTTTGAGGTCAGCAGTGGTACCGGTACTGTAGTAATTGGTCTGGCCAGCGTTATTATTGGTATTAATTTGTTTAAGCACGCCAAATGGGTCAAAGCAACAACTGCAGTTATTATCGGCGCGGTACTATATAAAGCCTGCTATATGTTTGCTATATGTATGAAACTCAGTGCCAATGACTTAAAACTAATAACAGCAGTTTTATTCCTTGTCATTTTAGTGCTGAGTCAGGAACGTAAGAGGAGGGTGACCAAAGATGCTGGAATTAAAGAATCTGTGTAAGTATTATAATCCGGGTACTGTAAATGAGATGTGTCTCTTCCAAGATTTCAGCTTAGCCATAGATAACAATGAGTTTGTTTCTGTAGTCGGCAGTAATGGTTCCGGAAAAACCTCTATGCTTAATCTAATCTGTGGAAGTATTCCTCTAGATTCCGGTAAGATTATAATGAATGGAGAAGATATCACCAAATTAAAGGAATTCAAGAGACAGAGAAGAATTGGTAGAGTGTTTCAGAATCCAGCTATGGGTACCTGTCCTTCTATGACCATTCTAGAGAATATGTCCATGGCAGATAATAAAGGAAAGTCCTTTAATCTTACAATGGGCACCAATAAGAAAAGAATGGATTATTATAGACAGGAGCTTGGCAAACTTAAACTTGGCTTGGAAGATAAGATGAATGTAAAGGTAGGCTCTCTGTCCGGTGGACAACGTCAGGCCTTGTCATTATTAATGTCTACCATGTCTCCTATTGAATTCTTAATCTTAGATGAACATACCGCTGCACTGGATCCTAAGACCGCTGAACTTATAATGGAGCTTACAGATAAGGTGGTAAAGGAGAAGAAACTAACTACAATTATGGTTACTCATAATCTACGGTATGCAGTGGAATATGGCAATCGCCTGATTATGATGCATCAGGGTGAGGTAGTGATTGACAAAGCGAGAGAAGAGAAGGCTGATTTGAGAATTGAGGATATCTTAGATAAATTTAATCAAATAAGTATAGAATGTGGTAATTAATAAATGAAGTTATCAATTAAAAGGACGTCTGATTTTTGTTTCAGACGTCCTTTTAATTTGCTAAACTAAGGAAAATAATCCAGAAGAATCTCTTCACTATAGTGAATAACTAAATAAAGGTTATGTTGACTTT
>JAEYRR010000366.1 GCA_023435505.1 Bacillota bacterium
CGAAGAAGCCAGACGAATCCTGCAGGAAGCCAAAGACTATGCTGACAGCACCATTAAAAAATATAATAAATGGGCGGGCGAAAGCGGCCTCAATAGAGAAATGGAACAACAACGCAACGCTCTTCGGGACCGTTTGAAGGAGACTGACTCCAGCTTATTAAAAAAATCTACGAATACAAATAAAAAATCCACCAAACCAGAAGAATTCAAATTGGGAGATGCTGTTTTTGTGACATCCTTGAACCTAAAGGGCACCATAAGCTCTCTTCCTAACGCCAAAGGCGATTGTTTTGTCCAAATGGGCATTCTTCGCTCCCAGGTAAATATCTCTGATTTAGAGTTATTGGATGAACCTGAGATTACCGCTCCTAACTTGCAAAAAACCGGTAGCGGCAAGATTAAAATGAGCAAAAGTTTCCAGATTAGTCCCGAGATAAATGTTATCGGGAAAACTGTAGATGAAGCCTTACCTGTCGTAGAAAAATATCTGGATGATGCTTATCTTGCCCATTTACCACAGGTAACCATTATTCATGGTCGTGGCACCGGAGCCCTGAAAAATGCTGTTCATGGCTTATTAAAGAGAACTAAATATGTGAAAACTTATCGTGTAGGTGGTTTTGGTGAAGGGGACCATGGCGTTACAATTGTGCAGTTTAAAGAATAAAATGATTATCCAGCCACTTTAACTGTGGCTGGAAATAAACATACAGGAGGGTATCTAATGATTGCCAAACAGAAAATACTGATTGTAGACGACGATGCTAATATTGCGGAGTTAATATCCCTATATCTAACAAAAGAGTGTTTTGATACATTGATTGTAAATGATGGAGAAGAAGCTCTACAGAATTTTCCTACCTATAATCCAGATCTTATCCTTTTAGATTTAATGCTTCCAGGCATTGATGGCTATGAGGTATGTAGGGAGCTACGAAAGGTTTCCTCCGTTCCGATTATTATGCTTTCTGCCAAGGGTGAGATATTCGATAAGGTATTAGGTTTGGAGCTAGGTGCTGACGATTACATGATCAAGCCTTTTGACTCCAAAGAGCTGGTAGCAAGAGTTAAAGCCGTATTAAGACGTCTGCATGTCTCCGCTAATAAGACTCAAAGTGTTGAAGCTACTGCTCCAACCGGTGAATTCGTGGAATATCCTGATTTAATGGTGAATCTCACCAACTACACAGTCATCTGTGATGGCAAAAGGGTGGATATGCCTCCAAAAGAATTGGAACTGTTTTATTATCTTGCCTCTCATCCAAATCAAGTCTTTACTAGAGAGCAGCTACTTGACCATATCTGGAGCTATGACTATCTAGGCGATACTCGAACAGTGGATGTACATATTAAGAGACTTCGTGAAAAAATTAAGGACCACTCAGCCTGGTCATTAGCAACTGTATGGGGAATTGGTTACAAATTTGAAACCAGATTGTAAGAAATGGAAGGAATCCCATGAAACGAACCATTTTTATAAAATACATACTCTCCTTTTTGGCGATCTTTATGATACTTTTTACTTTCATAAATACCATAGGAAAAGATAGGGTCCGTAATTCCATTGTAGACAAGAAGCTCTCTCAGTTATGGCAGTTAACAGAAACCATCTGCAGCGAGTATCAGAATCTATATACGGATAATACATTTAATAGGCTCCAGATGGAAAAGCATCTGAATGCGGTCTCTTCCTTGAGTAACACCCGCATCTGGGTGACCAATTCCTACGGATTAGTGCAGGTGGATTCCGATGGAAAAATCTCTTCGGGTAAATTAAAGGTTTCCTTTCTAGATCCCAATCTTCTAAGTTACCAGACTATGGCCGGTTTAGAGTTTGAATCATATTTTAACGGACCTACTATGGTGGCAGTAAATAGCATAATAGAGAATTGGTCTCCAAAGGGATATGTTTTAGTATTTATGTCTGAGCAAGAGGTAGACGATAATGTTGTCAGCATCACCAATATTCTAAATATCTTAACATTGGCCTTTACATTTATCCTAATCCTCATTTTGATATCCATCTATCTATTTACCGTAAGGCCTTTACGTAAACTGATAAAAGCAGCGAAGGAATACAGTATCGGACATTTTGATCATCCTATCCATATAAAAACACATGATGAATTCGACGAACTGGTCTCTACCATTAATTTTATGGGTTCAGAAATCAATAGCCTTGACGACTATCAAAAGAAGTTCGTAGCCAATATCAGTCATGACTTCAGAAGTCCTCTGACCTCTATTAAAGGCTATGCAGAAGCCATTTTGGATGGGACAATCCCCTATGAGAATCAAAGCAAATACATTGATATCATACTTTTTGAAACGGAGCGACTTAATAAGTTAACTAGTAACCTGCTCACTTTAAATAGCTTCGAACGCAACGGTGCTATGCTTAATATTGTTGACTTTGACATTAATAAGGTGATAAAGAAGACGGTGAATACCTTTGAGGGAGCCTGTACGAAGAAAAAGCTTACGATTAATCTAGTATTCTCCGAAAAAGAGCTTTTCGTCAGTGCGGATATAGATAAGATCCAACAGGTCTTATATAATCTGATTGATAATGCCATTAAGTTCAGCAATAGTAATAGCCGTATCAAAGTCAGTACCTCTGAGAAAGGTGGAAAAGCCTTTATAGCGGTAAAGGATTACGGAATTGGAATTCCAAAGGACAGTATTAAAAAGATCTGGGATCGTTTCTATAAGACGGATGCTTCCAGAGGTAAAGATAAAAAAGGAACTGGCTTAGGTCTGTCTATCACTAAGGAAATCATCACCAAGCATAATGAGAATATAAACGTCATAAGTACGGAAGGCGTAGGAACAGAATTTATCTTCTCTCTACCACTGGGTGAAGAGGAATAAGTTTTAAACAAATAGGAGGCCACCATGGTGGCCTCCTATTTGTTTATTCTTTATATAGCTCAACTCTTATATTAATTTCTAATCAAGTAATCAAAGGCACTTAATGCTGCAGTTGCCCCAGAACCCATAGAAATGATAATTTGTTTATATGGACTGTTGGTACAGTCACCTGCTGCAAAGACGCCTGGTATATTGGTTCTGTTATAATTATCTACTATGATCTCACCAATTCTACTACGCTCTACTACTCCGTCCAACCATTCTGTATTGGCAACTAAACCGATCTGAACAAATACACCTTCTAGCTCAATATGCTTTTCATTCTGTGTATCTCGTTCTATATAGGTAATTCCATTCACCTTATCGGTACCGGTAATCTCCTTTGTTTGAACATTCTTTAGCACAGTAATATTAGAGAGACTCATAAGCCGTTCCTGAAGAACTGCATCCGCCTTTAACTCTGGCATAAATTCTAGAACTGTAACATGAGCTGCAAGACCAGCAAGATCTATGGCTGCCTCAATGCCGGAGTTTCCTCCTCCAATGACTGCCACCCGCTTACCTTTATATAGAGGGCCGTCACAATGAGGACAATAAGCAACTCCTTTATTTTTAAATTCCAACTCTCCAGGTGCACCAACATTTCTCCACCTGGCACCAGTAGATAGAATAACTGTCTTACTTTTTAACACTGCTCCATTATCTAGTTCTATCTCGATTAACTCTTTCTTCTCAAGCTTAACTGCACGACGCAACTTCATGATGTCTACATCATAATCCTTAACATGGGCTTCCAGACTGTCTGCAAGCTTAGGACCCTCTGTATATTTCACACTAATGAAATTCTCAATCCCCAAAGTATCTCTTACCTGGCCTCCGAACCGTTCTGCCACAATACCGGTACGAATTCCTTTTCGAGCCGCATAAATTGCTGCACTAGCTCCGGAAGGACCTCCTCCTACTATAAGAACATCATATGGCTCTTTTTCAGAGTACTCTGTACTATCAGACGCTATGTCAAGTCGTTCCAGAATCTGTTCTAACTCCATTCGACCGCTTTCAAAGAATTCACCATTCAGATAAACAGATGGAACTGCCATTACATTCTTACTCTCAACCTCTTTTTGATAAGCACCACCTTCTATCATCGTGTGTGATATATTAGGGTTTAATACACTCATGATGTTGAGAGATTGTACTACCTCTGGACAGTTATGACAGCTTAGACTGACATAGGTCTCAAAGTGGTAAGGTTCTTTAATTTTCTTTATCTTATCAGCTAATTGGTCATCTATCTTAGGGGCACGACCACTTACCTGGAGTAAAGCTAATATAAAGGAAGTAAATTCATGTCCAAGAGGAATACCTGCAAATACAATGCCAGTGTCCTCTCCCGGACGATTAAGCGCAAAGCTTGGTGTCCTATCAAGCACAGCCTCTTCAATTCTTATTTTAGATGACATAGAAGAAAGCTCCTTCATCAAGTCACCCATATCCTTTGAAACAGTATCCTCTCCGAGGCTAACTTTTATAGTAACCTCATTTTCCATCATCGTAAGGTACTGTATCAGTTGTTCCTTTATCTCACCATCCAGTATCATAAACTCCCTCCTTTATATTGCCATTAACGATTCTTTCTATTGCTTAGATTTTACCAACAAGATCAAGACTTGGCTTCAAGGTAGTTCCGCCTTCTTTCCATTTAGCAGGGCAAACTTCACCTGGATGATTTCTCACGTACTGAGCCGCTTTAATTTTGTTAAGAAGGATGCTAGCATCACGCCCGATATTTCCTGCATTAATTTCGACAGACTGGATAACCCCGTCTGGATCAATAATAAAGGTTCCACGGTCTGCAAGACCATCTGCTTCAATTAACACATCAAAATTGCGGCTTATTGTATGAGAAGGATCTCCAATCATAATATAAGTTAACTTTTTAATAGCCTCTGATGTATCATGCCATGCTTTGTGAGTATAGTGGGTATCTGTTGATACGGAGTATACTTCAGCACCAAGTTCTTTCAATTGTTCATAGTGACTTTGTAAATCTTCCAACTCAGTTGGGCAAACAAAGGTAAAATCTGCTGGATAGAAGCAAACAATGCTCCATTTACCTTTAAAATTAGCCTCTGTTACTTCCAAGAATTGTCCATTCTGGTATGCTTGCGCCTTAAATGGTTTTACTTCTGTTCCTACTAATGACATAAGAAATTACCTCCTAAATTTAATATACTAATAATGGTATAAATAGTAATGATTACCATTATTAATTATAATATAGATGAGATTCTAATATTTGTCAATAGACATTTTTAAAATCTAACTCTAGCATATGATTTAAGGTAAGTTTTTAAACATAAAAAAGGGCTGTTTTTACAGCCCTTTATAAAAATTCTATTCACCTTATATACTTATTATAGATGTCTTCACCTTAGGAGGTCCTTCCTTTAAGGGCGTTCATTCCAGTCATGGTGATGAAGCTGCCCCATAAGCTTCATATGATCAAATCTATGCTGTCTAAGCGCTTCATAAAGAACAATTGCCACAGAGTTGCTTAGATTCAAAGAGCGGATTTCTCCTATCATTGGGATACGTATGGCAGTTTCCTTATAATCCAGAAGAATCTCCTCCGGTATACCAGCGCTTTCCTTCCCAAACATAATATAGGCATCCTCATCAAAGGAGACATCAGAATATACATGTTGGGCCTTTGTTGTAGCCATGTAGAGCTTAGCGCCAGGATTCTTCTCTAGGAAGTCCTTAAAATCCGTATACACTGTTATATCTAACCTGTCCCAGTAATCTAGTCCAGCTCTTTTGATTTGTTTCTCATCCAGCCGAAAGCCTAAAGGCTCAATCAGGTGGAGTCTTGCTCCTGCTGCTACACAGGTTCTTCCTATGTTTCCTGTATTGGCTGGTATCTCAGGCTCCAGCAATACTATATTTAACATATCTATTTCCTCTTTTCCATATCCTAGTTCACTTTATATAGTTCATCACTTTTCGGAGGCTCTAAAAATCTTCTTTCCTCCTCATTAATCACAACCCGATCATTGCCTTTCGTTACCTTTCCGATGATAGCAGCAGGAATTCCTTCCTCTGCCAGGGCCTCTACTAAATCCCTACCTTTAAAGGTTCCCATTAGCATAGAACCGCTAGAGATCAGAAGATATGGATTCAGATCATAAAACTCACAGATCTCCACGGTCTCTTGTTTTAAAGGAATGCTCTTTAACTGAATCTCAAGTCCCACATTAGAAGCTGCTGCTATCTCCCAAAGAGCTCCATATATTCCACCTTCTGTCACATCATGCATACTGGTGACTTCATACCGCTTTCCTATCCTTGCCTCTTTTACAACAGAGATATGATTTATAAAATCTTTAGCTCCTGCAATAAAGTCTCTGGTATATCTAGTAAGAAGGTCATTCTCTTTTTTCTTGGCAATAATAGCGGTGCCCTCTAAGCCTGCCCATTTTGTCATCACAATATCCTGACCCGGCTTCAAACCTGAGGTAGTTACCATATCCTCCTTGGTAAGCCTTCCTACACCAGTGATGCTGGCAATTGGTTGGTTTACTGCTGCAATCACCTCTGTATGGCCACCCATAATCTCAATGTTGAGTTCCTTACAGGAGGCCTCTAGCTCTGCCATCAATTCTTTTAACGTCTGCTCTGTTGTCTCCTCTGGAAGCAGCAATGTCACCATTATACCAATCATCTCTGCTCCACTAGAGGCTATATCATTAGCAGTGATATGAGCTGCTAAGCGGCCTACATCTTGAACAGTGCCTGTAATTGGATCTGAGGATAATACTATGACCTCAGATTGGGTCATATCGACATAGGAACAATCCTCTCCTACATTAGGGCGGATCAGTATCTCGTCTCTTCTATGATGGATTTGTTTAAAAACAGAACGTTTTAAAACGCTTTCCGGTATCTTACCTATCTTCATATTACACCTCATCTGGTTAGAGAAAAAGGCTATCGCACCAAGAGGTTCTTAGGTACAACAGCCTATCTCTGTTTTATTTTAAAAAAATATTTAGATTATACTTGTGTTACTCTAAAAATGATTATCACTCAACAGTATCTTCTACAACGGTTGATGGGGTCGGAGTAATTGATGGTGTTGGTGTGATTGATGGTGTTGGTGTTGGTGTTGGTTTCTGTGTTGGTGTTGGTGTTGGTTTTTGTGGCTTTGGTGTTTTTGTTGGCTTCGGACTTGTTCCCGGTGATGGTACAATACTTGGTGAAGCTGATGGTTCAACCGGTTTAGTTCCCCTAGTTACATATCGTGGCGTAGCACGATAACTACTGTAATTAATCTCTTCCTTACTAACCTGTTCGCCATCTATATAAACATACTTATACAGATAAGCCTTATATCCGGTATGAGCAGTCTGGGTAACCTCTTCAAAATCTGTAGTCTGGGTATCATCCTCAGTAACAACCTCTTCGCCAGGTTTAATTACCTGTACGATATCATTGGCATACTTAATCGTCCGGTTGCTAGGTCTTGTCTCTTGCCCATATATGTTGAAGGTGATGGATTTACCTTTGGTATAACCTTCTATATAGAGCGGAACATCTGTATTGTTCGTAAACTTAAGATCTTTGTAAGCCTGTGTAGTTCCACCTGCCACTGCAGCATCAAATGCAGGTCTTACATAATCTACAATCATGGAGTGATTAGAGCGTTCTACAATCTGAAGCTCTGCTAATAAGAGAGCATTGTATAAGGTTGTGCTGACCTGGCAGACACCTCCACCGATACTGGTTACAACCTGTCCATTCTCGTAAGCTCCGCCTTCTCTCCAACCATTTCCTTTTGTAAATGGTGCAAAATGCTCATAAGCGGAGAAGGTTTCTCCTGGAGCAACAACACTTCCTGAAATCAACTTAGCTCCATTGCTAATATTAGAAGCACGGTTATAGGAAGAATCTTTGTAGTACGTAGTGGCTGTTCCTAACAAATCCTTACAAAGTAAAGCTTTCTCCTTGGTTATGGTAGGTTCTAAGGTAGTGATTACCGCGTCGATGGTAACATCATTTCTATCCCAATTTTCACCTACTGCATCCATCAGAAGCTTTTTGGTTGCCTCCACATCGGCACCAATTCCTGTCTGGGAATCCGTCACCTTAAAGTTATTACCACTCTTAGTAATCGTTGCATCTTTGGCATCCTGATTAAATTCTGAGACCTTCGCAAGAACGCTGTCTATCTTGGTCTCATCCACAGAAAACTGCAGATTAAATACCAGTTTATTATTTTCAATATCTTTTAACTGTTTGTAACGTTTAATTATATTACCCGTTTTTCCAGCTGATAAGGCTTGTTCTACATAGTCATTGGCTACGGCTGAACACCCCAATTCCTTCATGGTTGTCTCAACTGAATGGTCTCCAACATTTATTGTAACCTTTTTGTTCTGTAATGATGTTATGTAGTCATTAACAGCTGCTTCGGCTTGTTCTTTTGTCATATCGCCTACATCGATTGCATCAATATAAACACCCTTGTAGATAATGTTAGAATCTACATCTGCAAGCGCACCTAAGCCTATAGTTCCAATAATAGTAACAAGTACTAAAGTCGTCAGCACCAAGATAAAATACTTACTTCTTTTTCTCATTGCTTTCAATCCCCTTTAAACTTCATTGTACTATTGTAACACATTCCATAAAATTATCAAGTTGTCATACTCATTTGACATCTCTACGTATTTTATGTATATTTACAATTGTCAGTACATTCTCATTAACATGTATCTACCCAGCCATAATAGCTGCTGCTATCATTCCGGCTAACATGGTAATAATTAAAATAATAATAATGGCACTAGAAATGATTCTTTTTGTTTTACGGTTGTTCATATTCATTATAACATTCACCTCATTTATTAATAAACTATGATATCTGTCCAATTATCCTTTAAGAAAGGTTGTGTACTTATGCCAATCATCTTTGGCCTAATTCTACTATTTATTATATGGTTTCATATTGAGAAGCACAAATCCTCCAAGGAAGAAATAGCCGAAAAGGATGCTTTTCTCAAAAGGGAGAATGCAGCGAATCTCACAAGGAAACGTGACATCTCTACATTAGATTACATTGTTCTTCCCTCTACGAATCTTCCTTTAATAAAAGGGCAAGATAAAACAGCCAATTCCTATATTGACCGCTATCTATCCTACATAGATAAAAGAATAATCAATCTGTCTCATTTGTCCAACACAGAGTTGAAAGAACAGTACGGTCTGGCCAATCTATCCCTTCTTAGTCAATACGATGAGAATTTCTTCTCACTGACTAAGCTTCTCAATGACTGGGGGTTATACCTGCTTGAGGAAAACCATCTGGACTGGGCTGCTCAGGTACTAGAGCTAGCCATCTTAATAAAGACTGAGCTCTCAAGCTCCTACCTTGCCCTAGCTACTGTATATCAGAAGCAAGAATGTCCTGAAAAAATAGCCTCTGTAAAGACCGCTTATTCTTCGCTGACAGAGCATCCTTCCAAGAAGGTATTAACCCAGTTGGATAAACTGGTATTTAAGTCCCTGGTTGAGACTGATTAGCGCATTCTTCCATAGTTCAGAATAATCTGATCAATGGCTCTTGATGCTTGACTTTTCGTCATGCTATCTATCTCTAGCGCTTTGTTTATTTTATGATATTTTAACAAATCATTCAAGTAATTTTTTTGCTTCGGTGTTATCGGCTCCTGTTTCTTTATCTTCACATAACAGGTTGCCGGTACTGTTAGCTTATGAAGTTCCTCATATTTACTTCCGACGAACTCCTTAAGCTTATTGCACATAGCAAAGTATAACTTCATGGTAACATGGGCATCCTCATAGGCACGATGGGCTGCTTCATTCACTAAACCGTAGGCCTCACACATACTGGCAAGGCTACGACTTGAAAACTCCGGGTGAAGCCCCTTGGCAATTGAAAGGGTGTCAATAACCCTATTATCAATAGTATAGCCACTATTTGCCAGATGATACTTTAAAAAGCTGTAATCAAAGCGAATATTATGACCTAATAGAGGCTCTTCTCCAATAAAATCATAGATACGCCTACTCTGTTCTTTAAATGTCTCTTGATTTGATAACATTTCATCAGTAATACCCGTAAGCTCTACGATCTTTTCAGGTAGCCTAATCTTCGGATTTATTAATAGAGATAGGGTGTCTGTTACAACTCCATCCCGCACCTTTAGGGCACCGACTTCAATAATCTGGTTTTCTTCAGGGGAAAGACCAGTTGTTTCGATATCTATAACCACAAAGGAATCTGTCATGTCTTTTTTCTCCTTTGTCTCTTCTTATAATCTTTACATAAATCCTTTAAGAAACATTCCTCGCATTGTGGAGAACGTGCAGTACAAAGACCTCTTCCGTGGGTGATAATCTGAATGTTATATAAAATCCAATGTTCCCTAGGAAGAACTTCCATGAGTTCATACTCTATTTTCTCAGGGTCATCCTCGTTTGTAAATCCCAGTTTTTTGGAAATGCGTTTCACATGGGTATCCACAACAATGCTTGGTTCGTGATAGATATTTCCCCGAATCACATTGGCCGTCTTTCTTCCTACACCTGCTAACTGTGTCAACTTATCAATATCATTTGGAACCTCTCCGTTGTACTCGCTTAACAACTTTTGGGTACATGAGATGATATTCTTAGCTTTATTCTTATAAAATCCCGTAGAGTGGATATCTTTCTCTAACTCCTTAAGATCTGCATTGGCAAAGTCTTCTAAAGTCTTATATTTGACAAATAGATCTTTCGTGACCATATTTACTCGCTCGTCTGTACACTGGGCACTGAGGATCGTGGCAATTAATAATTGCCACGGAGTCTCATGATTGAGATAGCACTTATATTCTCTTGTATAGTGATGATCCAGTAAATCAAGAATCGCCTGGATTCGTTCTCTCTCTTCTTTTCTAATTCTTCTTGCCATGGATTTTCTCCTATTGAATCAGTACATGAATGGTTGCATCATGGTTCAGCGGGTTCCTGTTCTGATAGTCAAAAAATACTATCCTATCTTCATAAACTGGCTTTCCTTCCCTAACAGTTGCCTCAACGTCAATGGTGAAGCGCTCCACCTGATAGCCTCGAAGCTCTTTTCTAATAGGCTGAGAGCTCTGTGGTAGCCATCCTAACAGCGATTGGTCCTCTTCTACCCTAATTGCAATGGTCTCTAGCATTCTCTTATACTCTTCCTCTTTCTGAGCTGCAAAGAGAGGTCTTGCCTTCATCTTCTCTCTAAGGTAACAGTCATAGGTAAGAATCTCTCTAAAGATGATATCCTGTGTTTCATCTGGCTGAACTATCTTCTGGAAAAACTCCAGTAAATGATAGTAACGCTGTATCCGGGAATGCTTTCTTTGCAGTAGATCATTCTCCTTATAGTAGGTGGCAAGGTTTTCATAAAGCTCAAATGCTCTGTTAAAGAAATGCTCCAGATAACGAATGGAATAACTAAATTGTCCACTGTTATAATATACCTCCACCATTTCTTCTACAACCTTAAGTTTTAAAACCTCATCAAAGGTCAGCCAGTCAGTGGCAAGCACCTCATAAGGTGCCATCTCTTTATACAGAATACGATATTTCTCACAACACTCTGCCATATAAGATCCCTTTAAGACCTTCAGAAAGCCCACCTGCAGCTGATCCGGCTTCATGGCATATACATCATCAAAGGAACGACTAAAGCTGTCATAATCCTCATACGGTAGCCCTATAATAAGATCTAGATGCTGATGTACATTATTACCCTCTTGCACCATTGCTACAGCAGTTTTCAGCTTATTTAGATCCATTCTTCTCCTGATAGCTTCTAGTGTCTTAGGATTAGTGGATTGAACCCCGATTTCTAGTTGTACAAGACCCGGGCGCAGAGTGCTTAGTAACGCTAACTCCTGCTCTCTAAGGATGTCTGCTGAGACCTCAAAATGAAAATTTGTAATCCCATTGTCATGCTCTTTTAAATACTGCCAAATGAACATGGTATGCTCTGGATTACAATTAAAGGTCCGGTCTACTAATTTCACCTGTGGAACTTTTTGATCTAAGAAGAACTGTAGCTCCTTCTTAACAAGGCTTTTGTCCCGTAATCTTACCTTCCGGTCCACAGAAGACAGACAGTAGCTACAAGAATACGGACAACCCCTGCTTGTTTCATAGTATATGATTTTATT
>JAEYRR010000370.1 GCA_023435505.1 Bacillota bacterium
AATTCAATAGCCCTTTCATTCAATTCATATACTTTTTGTTCTAATCTTTGATTAATAGGATGCTTTCTATCCCCCATTAAGTCCATCTCTGCTTTTGTAATATCCGTAGGAATCTGAATCCCCGTAAAATATGCAGAAGCCATCTCTGCATTAAGTGTATATGGGGTAAACACCTCACCGGAACTAAGGACCTCCGGGCTTACTATGCCGTCTG
Organism: Bacillota bacterium; assembly: GCA_023435505.1. GTDB lineage: Bacteria > Bacillota > Clostridia > Lachnospirales > Lachnospiraceae > KM106-2. The sequence continues at coordinate 215 of JAEYRR010000370.1, forward strand.
AAACAAAAACGACATCGCTTAATAATTGATCAAATTCTCTACGAAACTCATCCGCCTGCTTTGTAAAATCACTATCTCTTGGAGTGAAACCCAGCTCTAGGAAGAAGGAATGCTCCTTCATAATCCTTCCAAAGAACAAATGCAAATCTAGGGATTGCCGAACAAAATCATGGTTTGATAACATCTAAACCTCCAACTATTTACCACTATAACTAATTATATGATTTGCTTTATTTTCTTATGTTTTTTATTCCTATCGAAAAGCTACTCTACGATAGACGCTCCTTAAAATCCTGATATCCAAATTCCTTAATCATAGTAATGTCATCACCTTCCATAACAGCAATCCCCGGCAGTGGCATGCCATTAAAGGTATTGTTCTTAACCATGCTGTATATCGCCATATCACAGAAAACTACCCTATCACCGATGTTAAGTGGTTCGTCAAAGGAATAATCTCCTATTACATCTCCTGCAAGACAGGTAGGTCCCGCAAAACGGTAGGTATGCTTTTTTACCATTGGTGCGCCGGAATTAATTACTACCGGCCGATATGGCATCTCCAGTACATCCGGCATGTGGCAGGCAGCCGAAGTATCCAATATGGCAATCTTCATACCATTTTCCATAATATCAAGTACAGTAGCTACCAGATAGCCTGCATTTAATGCCACTGCTTCGCCAGGCTCTATGTACACCTGCACCCCATAGGTTTTTTGTATATGTCTGATACAAGAGATCAGTTTCTCAGTGTCATAATTATCTCGAGTAATATGATGGCCCCCGCCAAAATTAATCCAGGAGATTTGCTTCAAATATTTATAAAACTTCTCTTCCACTACTTGTAAGGTTCTAGCCAGAACATCTGCATTCTGTTCACATAAAGTATGAAAATGAAGCCCATTTATTCCATCCTCTCCACCAAAAGAAAGCTTACCCTCTAAAATCGCCTTCTCTAAAACGTCAAGAGTGGTTCCTAATCTGGAATTAGTGAAACAAGGGTTATAAAGGTCAGTTTCTATTTCTGAATATTCCGGATTGATTCGTAGTCCAAAGGATGAGTTCTTTCCCTTCCATTCTCTGATTAACGGCCTAAAAGTATTCCACTGATCGGGAGTATTAAACACCATATGATCACAGATTGTAAGAAGCTCTTTTAAATCCTCTGCCTTATAAGCAGGGGCATAGACATGAACCTCTTTTCCTTTCATCTCCTCATACCCAAGTCTAGCCTCATACAAGCCACTGGCCGTTGTACCCGCAAGATATTTTCCAATCATAGGATATAGATGAAACATAGAGAAGGCTTTCTGTGCCAGTAGAATCTTTGCACCGGTTTCTTGTTGAATTCTGTCCAGAATGGCTAGATTCTTTTTTAGCTTCTCCATATCTACCACATAACTGGGTGTAGGTACATTCTGTATATTCATTAACGTTCTCTCCTCTACTCAACTAAGACAGGGTTGAAGTTTTCTGTCCAAGGAAGTCCCCATTTATTGAGAGCTTCCATAAATGGATCTGGATCAAACTCTTCCACGTTATAAACTCCAGGCTTTTTCCATTGCCCGGTCATCACCATCATCGCACCAATCATTGCAGGTACTCCCGTGGTATAAGAGATTGCCTGAGAGCCTACTTCCTTATAGCATTCCTGATGGTCGCAAACGTTATATACATAATACGTTTTCTCCTGTCCATCCTTAATCCCCTTAAAGATACATCCGATATTGGTTTTTCCCACAGTACGTGGACCTAGAGTGGATGGATCAGGAAGAACTGCCTTTAAAAACTGCAGTGGCACAATCTGTTTTCCTTCAAATTCAATTGGTTCAATAGAGGTCATACCTACATTTTCAAGGCATTTTAGATGTGTCAGATAACTTTGGCCAAAAGTCATAAAGAAACGGATTCTCTTTATCCCTTTAATGTTAAGTCCTAGGGATTCCAATTCCTCATGATGTAAGAGGTACATATCCTTTTCTCCAACCTGGTCAAAATTATAGACCCTCTTAATCTCCATAGGCTCTGTCTCAACCCAGTTTCCATTTTCCCAATAGCTTCCTTTGGCACTAACTTCTCTGATGTTAATCTCCGGGTTAAAATTAGTGGCAAATGGATACACATGGTCACCACCGTTACAGTCTAAAATATCAATTTCATGAATCTCATCAAAGTAATGCTTCATTGCATAAGCCGAGAATACGCCTGTTACTCCAGGATCAAAGCCACAGCCAAGTAATGCTGTAATGCCTGCTTGTTCAAATCGTTCTCTATACGCCCATTGCCAACTATATTCGAATTTAGCCGTATCTATTGGCTCATAATTAGCGGTATCCATGTAATCTGTTTTGGTCTGAAGACAAGCCTCCATAATAGTGAGATCCTGATAAGGAAGTGCCACATTTATTACAATATCCGGTTTATACTCATTTATTAACGTCACAAGCTCTGGTACATGATCTGCATCAACCTGAACCGTCGTTATCTTTGTCTTTGTATCCGTACAGCTGGCTGCCAATGCATCACATTTTGCCTTAGTCCGACTGGCGATACAGATTTCTTCAAACACACTATCATTTTGACAGCACTTATGTACTACTACACTGGCTACTCCACCAGCTCCAATTATTAACGCTCTACCCATTTCATTTCCCTCCTACGTAAAGTAATAATTCTCGAATTATTTTACATGCTACAGCTGTAGAACATCCGCTTTGGTCATAGACCGGGGATAATTCTGTCACATCCAAGCCAACAATGTTACATTTAGAAACTATCGCTAATGCTTGCAACAGCTCTTTAAAGCTTACGCCTCCAGCCTCCGGTGTTCCTGTTCCAGGAAATATGGAAGGATCTAGGATATCTAAATCCAAGGTGAAATATACCGGTTTATTACCCAATGCTTTGGCGGTTTCTTTCAGCCCGTCAAAGTTAAATAATTGCGTCTTTACATGGTCCTTTCCCCATCTAAATTCTTCCCGGTCTCCACTTCTGATACCAAATTGAAAGATTTTTTGATCTCCTACAAGCTCATGGCAACGCCTTATGACACAGGCATGGGATAAAGGTTCTCCTAAATACTCCTCTCGCAAATCTGCGTGTGCATCAAAGTGAAGGATATGTAGATCCGGGAAAACCTTGGACACCGCTGTCACAGCTCCTAAGGTAACTAGATGCTCCCCGCCTATCATAAAAGGAACTTTGTTATCGTTTAATATATCTTCTGTAAAAGCAGTGATTTCTTTTAGTGGACGTTCAGGGCCACTAAAGGGAAGTTCTAATTCCCCTGCATCAAAGAACTTATAATCCAATAAGTCTTTATCTTGATAGATGCTATAACTTTCTAGGCCATAACTTTCATTTCTTATTACCTGACCGGCAAATCTAGCTCCTGGACGGTAAGAAGTAGTACCATCATAACCCGCTCCAAACAGAACCACTTTACTTTCTTCATAACTGCTATCACAACCAATAAAAGTATGAGTATTTTTCTCCATCATAGCTCTAATAGCTCCTTTACGTAATTAGGTAAATAAAATGCTCCTTTATGTAAATCTGTATTATAATATCTGGTCTTTATATGTAACTGATTCCATTTATCCGCATCCAAATCTGCAATAGGGTCATAACGTTTACTGGCAAAGCCGAACAGCCAATGACCGGATGGATAGGAAGGAATATGGCACTGATATACCGTACTATAGGTAAAGGCTGATTTAATATGATTATGCGCCAACTGAACACTTCTGGCATGCTGCTTATAATAGGGACTTTCATGTTGATTAATGAGAACCCCGTCTTCCTTCAGTGCTTTCCAGCAAATTCCGTAGAATTCCTTTGTAAATAACCCTTCCGCTGGTCCATAAGGATCAGAACAGTCTACAATAATCAGGTCATATTCCTCATATACACCTCGAACAAAGCGAATTCCCTCTTCGAAATATATATGAACCCGTTCATCTTTAAACTTACAAGAGGTTTCAGGGAAATAATTCTTACATACATTTACAACTTCTTCGTCTACTTCCACTACATCAATTCTCTCAATGCTTTCATATTTGACTAATTCCCTAACAGAACCACCATCGCCACCACCGATTACCAATACCTTGTGAACGTCCCTATGCACTGCCATCGGCACATGAACTGCCATCTCATGATAGATGAACTCATCTCGCTCCGTAATCATCAGTTCGCCATCTAAGACTAGGACTTTACCATAATCATAGGTTTTTAGCAGATCAATCTTCTGATAAAAACTTTCCTTACTGACAATCTGCTGTTCCACCTTCATGGAAAAATGAACGTTATCTGTATGCTGATCTGTATACCATAGTTCCATTATCTATCCTCCAGTACATTGATATATTCCATACTCATATCTTCGGTTCCTGTCATAAAACAACCTTTTTCTTTCGCATAATGGATATAATTCAGAATGTCAGTTGTGATTCTCTCTCCCGGAGCCAGAATCGGTATTCCCGGAGGATAACACATTACAAATTCCCCACAGATTCTACCCTGGCTTTCCATTAAAGGCATAGAAACCTTATCTCCGTAAAAAGCTTCCTGAGGGCCTTTTACGATTTGCGGATTGATATATTCATGATCAAATAAACCGGCCTTGTCTCTTTGATATAGTCGTTTTATTTCTGATAAAGCAGCGATAAGCCGTTCAATCTCTAGATTACGGTCTCCGGATGATACAATAGCAAGTATATTGCCAATATCCCCGAATTCTATCTGAATCCCATACTCATCTCTTAATAAGTCGTACACTTCTATTCCAGCCAATCCAATATCTCTCGTATGGATAGACAATTTCGTCTTATCAAAGGCAAAGATAGTGTCTCCATCCACCAATTCATCAGAAAAGGCATAATATCCACCTAATTTATTAATCTCATCTCTTGCATAATTGGAATAATCTAGTGTCTTTTGGAACAGCTCTTTTCCATTCAAGCTTAAATTACGTCTAGCAATATCCAGAGAGGACAACAATAGATAAGAGGCACTGGTCGTCTGCGTCAGGTTAATGACCTGTCTGACATAATCCCCATTTACTGTATCCCTGGTTAATAAAAGTGAACTTTGGGTAAGAGAGCCTCCTGTCTTGTGCATACTGACGGCTGCCATATCTGCTCCCGCTGCCATAGCTGATACTGGCATATTCTCTCCAAAATAAAAATGCGTTCCATGAGCCTCATCCACTAGAACTAACATTCCATGAGCATGGGCAAAATCGACAATAGACTGCAAATCAGAACAGATTCCGTAATAGGTCGGATTGTTGACTAGAATGGCCTTTGCATCCGGATTTTCAATTATGGCCTGTTTTACATTCTCTAAAGACATACCAAGAGGGATTCCAAGATGTTTATTGATTCCTGGATTAACGTATATCGGAAGTGCGCCATTCACCACTAGAGCATTAATGGCAGATCTATGTACATTTCTAGGCATAATTACCTTATCGCCTGCTTTACAGACCGACATTATCATAGCCTGTACTGCTGCTGTGGTACCATTTACAATAAAAAAAGCTTCATCCGCTCCAAACGCCTCTGCTGCAAGTTGCTGTGCTTCTCTGATCACAGAAGATGGATGGCATAGATTGTCTAACGGTTTCATTGAATTCATATCTAACTTAACGCAGGTGTCTCCAAGAAAATTCTTCAAATCTTTATTTCCCCGTCCACCTTTATGGCCGGGTACATCAAAATGGACCAATCGATTGAGTTTCTGCTCTTCTAATGCCTTGGAAATAGGTAAATCACATTGAGTCAATGTATTCATTGTACGCACCTCTCTATAACCATATTTATCTATCTCTGTTATATAAAACCAATAGCAAGAACGATTATATAGTATCTTCTATTAAAACGCAATAGTAATATTAAATTTTTAGTTTAGTATTGGTGTTACTTTTTGCCTGTTTTTTTATATTTTGACAAAATCCATAATAAGGAGTCCTTATAAAATAAGGCTTTACATAATAAATTACAGGGATAATAATTATATTAACTTTTTTACACCAATGGTAATAGATACTTAAAAACACAAAGAAGTCGAGGCTTATAAAGCTTCGACTTCTACTACTCTGCATGACTCATCCTTTATTTTTTCTATAAAAATCCTCTACAATAGGAATATCCTGCTGGTCAATCCATTCTTCTGAAAACCCGCATTCACAACAAAGATATCTATGTACATTAACGGAATTAAAGATAGACAACCCTGTCCGGACATTGTTTCCAGCTCCATAGGCACCGGTATATCCTTCGATTCTTAATATATTATGGGCTCCGCATTTAGGACATTGATTTGTAACCTTCATAGGACACCTCCAACCTAGAATTCTGTAATTATATATATATGCCGAACTTTGCGAAATATGATATACTATTGTATAATTAATACACGTAATGTTAATAAAGATGTGAAAAGAGGACTATACTATGT
>JAEYRR010000031.1 GCA_023435505.1 Bacillota bacterium
GTTTTAAACCGTACTTACGGTTGAACTTATCAATTGCACCACGAGCTGCAGCCGCTTTCTGTTGTCCTGTATAGAAAGGATGACATTTGGAACAGATTTCAACGTGAATCTCTGGCTTAGTAGAACCTGTAACAAACTCATTACCACAGTTACATGTTACTGTTGCCTGATAATATTTAGGATGGATACCTTCTCTCATGTTTTCACCTCTTTACAAACTTAATCATATCAAAGTTGACTTAGTCAATCTTATTCATCTTATAAACAGCTTTTTAATTATAACATAGCTTTTTCGCTAATGCAAGGGGAATTAAACTAATTTTATTTTTTTGACAATTTGTATAAATTCGCTGTTTGATTTGGTTTTTAGGAATAAATCAATGATTTTTTCTAACGCTTCTTCCGACTTCATACTGCTAAGTGCACGTCTCATCAGATATGCTGCTTCATTTTCTTCTGGCGTAAGCAAAAGGTCATCTCTTCGGGTACTTGATTTAGGTAAATCAATGGCTGGAAAGATTCTCTTTTCTGATAGGCTTCTGTCTAACACCAGCTCCATATTACCGGTTCCCTTAAATTCCTCAAAGACAACATCATCCATACGGCTTCCGGTATCCACTAATGCAGTGGCAAGAATAGTCAGACTGCCACCTTCTCGCATATTACGGGCTGCCCCAAAGAACTTCTTTGGCATATAAAGAGCAGCGGGATCAAGACCACCAGAAAGGGTACGTCCACTAGCCTGTACAGTCAGATTGTAGGCTCTGGCTAAACGAGTAATACTATCCAGTAATATCACCACATCCTTCTTATGCTCCACTAGACGTTTTGCGCGTTCAATGACCATTTCAGATACCCGTTTATGATTGTCTGGCAATTCATCAAAGGTAGAATAAATAACCTCCACATTGGTGCCCTCTATGGATTCTTTAATATCTGTTACTTCTTCGGGACGCTCATCAATCAAGAGAATCAGTAGATTCATATCCGGATGATTCTGGGTTACTGCCCTGGCTACCTGTTTAAGAAGAGTGGTCTTACCGGTCTTTGGCTGAGATACGATCATACCTCTTTGTCCCTTCCCAATTGGACTGATGATGTCCATCATACGCATGGATAATGGAGCGTTTGGGGTTTCCAAACGAATTCTTTCATTCGGGAAGATTGGTGTCATATCTTCAAACTTCTTTCTTCTCGCTGCTTCTGAAGGTGACAATCCATTGACTGCTTTTACAAAAAGCAAGGCACAAAATTTCTCATTCTGACTTTTCACACGAATGTTTCCCTGTACAATATCGCCAGTCTTTAAGTTAAAACGGCGGATTTGTGCTGGAGATACATATACATCATTCTCCCCTGGCAGGTAGTTATCACAGCGTATAAATCCATAACCATCTGGCATAACTTCCAGAATTCCTTCTTTGATTACACCGCTATCCAGTTGCTCCAGATCCTTACTCATCGTTTCTCTGCCTTCCTTCACTCCAGCAGCTTCTCTCTGAGTCCCATTCTGTTCTACTCTCTTTGCATATCTATGTTCTGTGGTATTCTCACTTTTACTATCTGATTTATGTTCTACTTTAGTATCACTCTTAAGTTCTTGTTTATGTTCAGTTCTTGTTTTTAAATTTCTTTCAGACTTTACTTCTTCAGTTCCTTTGTCTTCCTTCTTGGAAACTCTCTCATCTGTCTCTTCTTGTGCAAGTCCCTGATTAGCAGCCAATAAGGCGTCAATCAATTCCTGTTTTCTAAGAGAAGAAACGTTCTTTAGCCCTATCTCTTTAGCAACTTGCCTTAACTGAGACAAAGGCATTGTATCATACATATTGTTCATAGCATAACTCCTTTATTATAAAAGTCAATTTAATTATCAAATCATTTGGGTAGCATATCGAATAATCAGATCTTGGATAGTAGTAAGATATAAGATATAAGGAAAGAGAACTCTCTTACGAGATGAAAACTATATACATCTATAAAGTATACACCTTTTTTAATAGATTGAAAAGTATTTTCTACCTTGATTTCAAAGGTTGGTAATGATATGATAGCAATAGCTTTTTGATGGTCACTAGCTTATGAGATGTAGAACGTAAACACTGCTATTAGGACCTGATATAAAAATAGAATTGAGGATTACTTTGAAGGAAAGAATACTTTGGGGTGACAAGCCCTATTACTCCCTGAATTATTATTTAAAAAAGAACTACGGCAATCGAATTTTCAAGCTTAGTTTAAACGGTGGTATGACTTGTCCCAACCGGGACGGGACCATAGGGACCGGTGGCTGTATCTTCTGTAGTGCAGGTGGGTCAGGTGACTTTGCTGCAGAGGCATCTCTGTCCATTACGGACCAGATTGAATCCCAGATTGCCTCAATGAGTGGTCAAAAGTCAGAAGCCAAGCAGTTTATTGCCTATTTTCAAGCCTATACCAATACCTATGGGGAACTTTCCTATCTACGTAAGATATTTTACGAAGCCATCACACATCCATCTGTAGTAATTCTATCCATTGCTACAAGACCGGATTGTCTTAGTCCCGATATAATTACGCTTCTACAGGAGCTTAATACCATTAAGCCTGTATGGGTGGAATTAGGGCTTCAGACTATTCATGAGAAGTCTGCTGCATTTATCCGTCGCGGCTATGAACTCTCCTGCTTTGAGGATGCCGTAGAAAGACTTCATAGGCATGGTCTTACCATCATCGTTCATGTAATTTTAGGTCTTCCAGGAGAAAGCAAAGCGGACATTCTTAAAACCTTGGATTATCTCAACCAAAAACCCATACAAGGTATAAAACTACAGCTTTTACACATTTTAAAAGGTACCCCTCTGGCAGGTCTCATAGATAGTATAACCACTTATACCATGGAGGAATATGCCTCTCTCTTGGTGTCTTGCATCAACGAACTGAGGCCGGATATTGTCATCCATCGAATTACAGGTGATGGTCCAAAAGATCTACTTCTTGCTCCTTCGTGGAGCGGTAATAAAAAGAAAGTCCTAAACTACATTCATAAAACTTTAAAAGAACAACACGCCTGGCAAGGCAAAACATATAAGGAGGTGTAAACTCAGATGCAGGCAGATCCATTAACTCTGTATAAACTGATTATCCTATATATACTTCATAAAGTAGATTTTCCATTAACCAATGCCCAGTTGTCTGGCTTTATACTAGAAAAAGAGTATACAAATTATTTTAATATCCAGCAGGCAATCTCGGAGCTCACCTCCCAGGAATTAATTACTGTCTCCTCTATCCGCCATAGTTCCTACTATCGTATTACAGAGGCCGGTAATGAGACACTAGAATTTTTTAATACTAATATTTCTGAAGCAATTAAAAATGATATTGTAGAATATCTCAGAAAGAATAAATACTCTTTGCGAGAAGAGGTCTCCACCCTAGCTGATTACTACGAAGAAAAGAAAGATGAATATGTTGTACGCTGTCAGGTAAAGGAGCAGAACATTTCCATTATTGATTTAAGTCTGACTGTACCTACAGAGGAGACTGCTTCTGCAATCTGCAATAACTGGACTAAAAAAAGCCAGGAAGTATACAGTTATCTCATGAAAACGTTATTAGACAGTTAATCAGCTCTTACTTTGGTTGATATGCGATATAATGGCCCTCCGAGAATTATGACATTCCGGAGGGCCATTCTGTTTTCTTACCTTTAGTAAAGAGTTCTATCTCGTGAAGCAAAGGCTATGAGTACAGTAATAATACCTAGGCCTGCAAAGACATACCCCATTTGTACATAGGTCATAATAAGTCCACACAGTGGAAATATAACAATCATTCCAATGGAAAAGAACATGCTCTGTACCGATAGCAGGGTTGCCCTCTGTGCAGATGGAAGGTTGGCATTCAACTGATTAGAGAGTATACATTCTTCTATAGCATTAGATAACAGTAAAAGGATATAACCACATATCACTGCAGGGAACTTAGGGGCATTCATAGCCATACATGCCACCCCGATACTAATACAGAATACTTTGATTGTTTTCGTTTTAAACAAGGAATGAAACCAATTCGCAGTCAAAGCACCGATAGCTGCAACCAGCCCTCCCACAAATCCCAAAGTTGATATGTGAGAATTACGCATTCCCAAGGCCTTGAAATAGTCCTGGGAATAAAATAACACTGTACAGACTGCAGTCGACATACAGGCATAAAAGACTGACAATCTTGCTACCCTAGGATTTTCCCTCATCTCGGTAAAAGCAGTTTTAAAATGCTCTGTTACGGCAAGTCGCTTTGTTTCTACTCCTCTTTCTACTTCTTTATAAAACAAGGCAACTACACAGGCAAATAACCGTGCTATGGCATTTAAACCATATACTAATTCAAAAGAATATTCCGATATGAAACCTCCTACCAATGCACCTACTGCTGCCCCCGATTGCATTAGAAAAAATAAACGTCCATTAATTTTAAGATATCTCTCCTGTTGCCCCACTTTCAATAGAGAATCATAGATTAATGCTTCCTCTGAACCTGAATTTAGGTTATAGGAAATGGATGCTGTTACCATGGCAATGAGATACACAAAGAAATTACCTCCGATCAGCATAAGTATAGCGGATAGAACCCCTGAGATTCTACCCAAAACCAAGGTTTTTTTCCTACCAAACAGATCTGCAATGGCTCCGGTAGGAACCTCAAACAAAATACTTGTGAGATGAAAGCACCCCTCCAATAGCCCTATCTCGAATAGACTCATCTCTCGATAGCTTAAAAACAGTATCCAAATG
>JAEYRR010000053.1 GCA_023435505.1 Bacillota bacterium
TTACTGACAAGAAATAATGTCAACATTGGCACTATGCAGCTATACAGAGATAATAGAGGCGGTCGGGCGGTCATGATCATTGAGTGTGACCAGAACATACCAAGAGATGCAATTGCCCAGCTAACTAATTTCCCTGGTATTCATAAAGTTACCTATTTAAGCTTACAGGATGACTAGGAGGACACTGACAATGAGTTTTCAGTCTGTAGAAGAAATACTAGAAATATGCAAAAAAGAACACTGCAATTTTTATGAAGCGGTTTTACAACAAGATATTAAGGAGCGATGTGTCACTAAAGAGGATTCATTAGAGAAAATGAGAGATGTGTATCATGCAATGCACCTATCAAAGAAAAACTATGACGGAAAACTACGTTCCAAAAGTGATATGGTTGGTGGTGATGGAGAGAAGGTAGAAAAAGCCTCCGCAAAAGGTATACTGATTGGTGACACATTTATGGCAGAGATCATTTCCACTGCCCTTAAGATAACCGAATCCAACGCCTGTATGAAACGTATTGTGGCGGCTCCGACTGCGGGCTCCTGTGGAGTTGTTCCTGCTGTCTTTTTAAGTATGGAACATCATAAAAAACTTCCTTATGAGCGTATGATAGAAGGACTTTATGTGGTAGCCGGCATAGGACAGGTCATTGTCAACAGAGCCTTTATCTCTGGTGCAGAGGGGGGCTGTCAGGCTGAAATAGGTTCCGCTTCTTCTATGGCGGCGGCCGGTGCCTGCTACCTTATGGGTGGAACTGCTGAAGCATGCTGCCATGCCGCTGCCATCGCCCTTAAGAACCTTATGGGCCTTGCTTGTGATCCAGTAGCAGGATTAGTGGAAGTTCCCTGTGTCAAACGAAATGCTGCAGGCGCTGTCAACTCCATTGTCAGTGCAGATATGGCATTAAGCGGAGTGACTAGTGCGATTCCCTGCGACCAGGTTATTGATGCCATGCGGGCTGTCGGTGTTGCCATGCCCCCTTCTATCAGAGAAACGGCAGAGGGTGGCTTAGCAGTTACACCTGCGGGCCTAGAGATTGCCCAGAAGTTGGAGCATTACTAGTCCTGCTTTAGTCAGATCGTAAGAAGTTTTCTTGCCGTATCCGACAAGAGATTCTCTTTTTCCTTATCTGTTAGTGGCAATTCCCGTACTGCAGCAATGGTTGCAGTCTGATCACCCCATGGAGAATCAGTTCCAAACATCATCCTATCACTACCATGAGTTCTAAGGATTTTGATAAATAACTCCGTTGATAGAAAACCAATGGTATAGCTGATATCAAAATACAGCTTGGTTCCTGCCAGTAGGTCTAATACCTGCTGCCAGCAGCCATATCCACCGGTATGAGCCAGAATCAATTTATTATCCACATTATCCCCAAGCTTTAATTCCTTATATACCCGCAGTACCCGTTCCGGTGTACAATGAACGGGACTTGGCCTTCCAATATCTATACCGGCATGAACAGTAACCGCCAGATTCAATCCTAGGGCATAGTCGATAATATGTAAACACTCTATATCATCGAAAAAGGTCCGCTGATAGTCCGGGTGAAGCTTCACCCCAGGTAGACCTTTTTCTTTAATTCTTCTAAGATGTTCCTTATACGCTACATCCTTAAGATGCACTCCTCCAAAAGAAATCAGATTCTTCCTGTTATTTACCTCCTCTGCAAAAGCAATTACAGAATCAAACTGCTCCGGCTTTGTAACTACGGGAAGCACTACACTATAATCTACTCCAGCTCTTTCCATAGAAGCCTGTAGTCCATCTATCGTCCCATCTGTAAACGCATTAACCTGTCCAATATTCTCAAGTGTCTCCACCGCTCTTTTTGCCACACAATCTGGCCAGATGTGGGTGTGCATGTCTATGACCATCTTATTCCTCCGCTGCCAAAAAACTGTGTTCAGGAGTTATAATACATTGATACCGTTCATCTATGGCGCTTATTTGCTTTATAATCTCTAATACCATCTTGTGCTCCTGCTCTATCGTATAATTATATGGTACAACCAGATCAAAAATTATATTGATATGATGCTCACCATTTACCATACGGAAATCATGTAGGGAAGCATGTTCATCCAGATCTGTAATAATACTTTCAATTTGAGCTTTTAAATCATTGACTATCTGATTATTTATCTCTAACGGATCCATATGAATTACAAGAAAGATATCCAACTCTCGAAGTACATCCCTCTCAATCCCATCAATCAAATCGTGAGCCACTTCTATGTTCATATCACTAGGCACTTCAGCATGTATGGTTGCCATTGTATTAGATGGCCCATAATTGTGAACAATTAAGTCATGACTGCCTACAATTCCCTCATAGCTTTCAACTTTTTTAGTAATCAGCTCATAGACTTCCGGTGAGACAGCCTCTCCAATTAAAGGCTCCAAGGTATCCTTTGCAATTCCAAACCCAGAATACAAAACAAGAAAAGACACTAAAAGTCCCATGTATCCATCAATTTTCAAGTTTGTAAAATACCCTACTATAATAGAAATTACGGTAGCTGAGGTAATTAGTACATCTCCAAACGCATCTGCAGAAGTTGCCTTCATAACACTAGAGTTAATCCTTTTACCGAGATTACGGTTAAATATACCAAGCCAGACTTTTATAAGAATCGACAATCCCAGAATAATAACAAGAATTAGCTTAAACTCTACTGCCTGAGGATGAAAAATCTTGTCAATGGCACTCTTGAAGCAGGTTACTCCTACCTCAAATACTAGAAATGCGACAACCAAAGCTGCAATATATTCATAACGTCCGTGACCAAATGGGTGCTCCCGATCCGCTGGGCGATTTGCTATCCGAACACCTACAAAGCTGATGATACTGGAGGCTGCATCAGAAAGATTATTAAAAGCATCCGCCGTAACAGAAATACTTCCTATTACAAAACCTATGACTGCCTTTACTGCAAATAAAAGAATGTTACAGATAATTCCCACCACACTGGCAAGAATTCCATAACGCATCCTTACCTGACTGTTCTGCACATCTTGGGCAT
>JAEYRR010000056.1 GCA_023435505.1 Bacillota bacterium
TTCGTTCTATAAAGAATAGATAGTAGAACAGTAAAAGGAGCCACCACGCTAGCTGTCAGTTAGCAGGGGGCTCTTTTTTGGTTACCTATTTTACTTATTGAGTTGACATAATTATACAAATCATAGATAATATAATGCATATATGTATAAAAAATACAATATATTACAAGTTAAACCAATAGGAGGATTTTATGAAGAAAAAAAGGTTATATCTGAAGCTTATCCCAATGGCTATCTTTGTATTACTTTTATGTTCAACAACAATGCATAGTGATAACAAGTTTCACGAAAAAAACGAAACTAATTCTGTTATGCGGCAAATGGATGTGGGTCAAGCAGAAGCTAAGAGTTCGCCATTGGTAAGTAGTGTAGATAATCAACAGGCTAAACGGGATAGTGAAAAAACTCAGTACATAGAAGATAGTAAATCTGAGAATCAAAAGCAAGAGAGTGTGAACCAGAATCCAATCAAGTCTGTTCCAAATGCTGGTAAGGATACTTTGCCCCTTACTAAGGATATAGGTAACGGTCTAGCCTCCGTAGCAAAAAGAAATGTTGATGCTACAGGCTTGAGTGGTTATGATCCAGGGAGAATTACCAAGGTCAATGGTATCAATGAACTTTATAAACTACAGTCAACTCATGATTATGCTAAAGATGAGGATCATATGTGGGTATATCATCAAGAGGGTGCTCGCTCTTTAAAAATAACTTTTGATGCTCAGACATATGTAGAACCAAATTGTGATTTTATATTCATATATAATGGGAACGATGAGTTATTAGGAAAATATACAAATACGGAATTAGCCGGAAAGAGTATGACTATATGGGATGATACCTTCAAGATTAGGTTGACCTCGGATTATATTTATACATACTATGGTTTTAAAGTGATCGACATTTCAACAAATGTTGCAGAGTATTCTATTACATATACTATAAAGGGATATTATGAGGGTGATACACTTTTATCAAATATCAAATATGAGAAGAAGTATGTCGAGAACGGTGAAGTTAAGACTATAAATCTGACGGACAGTGTTCGCTTTGCTTGGGAGAGTTCTACCGGAAAGGACTCAGAACTAGTAGAGATGAAGAAAGAGAATGGTTCCTATACTTTACATGCGAATAAAGAAGGAACCGCATCGGGTTATATAAAACTCTATGAGGGAACTAGTGAGGAACCAATTTTAACTTCAAAGCTTTTTACCTTTACGATAAAACCAATTATCAAGGACGAAATTAAAAGTTATGGTACAACATATGTTAATCAGATTAGAGAAATAGCTCTTGGGGATATAAAGGTTAGAGAAAAGTCTACAAGTCCTTTGATTACCAATGTTACTAGTAGTGACCCGAATATCATATCTGTCATTAAAAATGATGCTCTTAATGCATCCTCATTTACAGTGAAAGGACTTATGGAGGGTAATGTAGAGCTTACCATAAAATATGCAGTAAAGGATGGAGATAAAGTAATTAACGTTAGTAAACGTGTATCTATGAATTGTAAATCAGAGCGTTACGATGCGAGTGCCAGTTATTTAAGAGGTAACGATCTTCTATTACTGCCAACCCAGACTGAAGAAGTGACGATTATTATAAAAGGTGTTTATTATAATGAAAACAACCAAGAAACTGAACGACGCATTACAGAATTAAAAGACATTACGATAGAAGTTTATGATGTTTATAGTAATGGGTCTGATTATGTAGATTTCCGTATTGATGGAGATAAAATATTGATTACTGCTAAACAAACAGGCGGTGATGAACTAATTGCTGTAATTAAAAAAGATGGGGTGGAAATTAAAAGAGAAAGAATCTACATTGATATATATCCGGAACGCTATTCATTGGAGTATAACGGACCAACTACATTGCTTAGAAAACAGATAGTAGAGGCGCCAGTCTTAAATTGTTATTTTTGTGAAAATGGAACCTTACAAAAGAAAAAAGTAGAAGATGCAGTGATTACGTGTAATGCAAAAAGTATTTTAACATATAATAACAAAACCCTTACGGCTTCTGGCACATCATATGGCTATGAAAATATATCTTTTACATGTACCTATAAATCTAAAACGTATAATTATAGTAGTGATTTTTTTGTCATTGAACCATATTTGTACACTTCTAGAGACCTTTATCAAGGAGATAGAACTAGTATAGCTTTGAGTGATCTTAGTCTTAGTGATGATTATAGTATAACCTGGTCTGTAAAAAACAAAGATCGTAATTTGATCCCTACGCTTGCGACTCTTCAGGCTGATGGTGGTATGACAGCATTGTTATCGTGTTTGTATCCTGGAGAGGTAAATGTAACAGCGATCATAAAAAGAGGGGAAGAAACCATTTCTACTATAACAAAGACTTTTATAATAAATTCGGAGTATCAGGGCATGTTAAGTACTACTAATAATGCGAACCTCAAGGTTAACGAAAGAGCGAGTATTATTGGATATGATTATAGAATTAATAGCACATATTATAATACTAGCATCGATACAGTGACTAGCAGCGATCCTTCTATTGTAGAGGTGATGGATTACAGTAGAACTCAATATACGAATTATAGTCTTTATACATTCATAATCAAAGGAAAAAGTGTAGGAACTGCAAATATAACAGTAGCTTTCACCTATATTGATAAAGATGGTACTCCAGTTCAAAAACAAGAGACGGTAAGTGTAACAGTAAATGAGGATACGTATAGTTGCCGTTGGAATGTAGAGAATACTTCCGGTGTTCCGGGAGAGAGTATACCATTAGCTCTTTACTGTGATAGATATGGATATAATGTGAATGAAGAATATGTAACTACGACGGTAACTCCATCTGAGGTGCATTATGAGTTATCGGCATCTGCCTCTAATATAGCGACCGTTGAGAATGGTATGTTAACGTTTAAAACGGATGCGGCTCCTGGCAGTTCATTTACCATTAAACCAACTGTAAAAATAAATGGTAAGGAGTACTCTGCCGGTAGTAAGACCTTCTATGTCGTATCCAGTTATTATAAGATTCAAGGAGTTACTGATGAGGTCACTATCAAAGATGGTGATACTAAGACACTGACACCGGAGCTATATCAATATGATAAGGATAATCTGGCTGGAAAAAAAGTCAAAGGTATTACATATGGTTGGAGCACTGGTAGTGATAGTTTTAACTACACAGATAACTTAAACAATGAGTATATCTCTGCTACAGGAATGTCGATTACGGGTAGTAAAGTAGGTGAAATGAGTGCTAATTTGGTAACCTTCTATAAGGATGAGAGTGGTACCATGCAATATATTTTAAAGAATATTAGAGTGGTAATCCTTCCTAAGTATATTCCGGATTTGGAGATAGGTGAGAGACAAACAGTTTTACGTCCAGATAGTTATTTTAATATTACACCTACAACTACAGGTGTTTATAAGATTGCGTGTTCTAATGAGTATGACTATCCAGTAATTCAAATCATGGATTACGAGCTAAATACAGTAGCTACCTACACGAGGAGTCATTCTCTCTATTCAGGATCTTTAACTATACCTGTTACATTAGAAAGGGGCAAGACGTATATAATTCGTACAGGTTCAACAGATACGCAGGGATTGTATGGTTTCAATACGTATACCCTTTCAGTTAATCCTACCGTTGTGACAAAAAGTATTCAGGACTGTAACATAAATATGTCTTCTAGCAATGTGATTTATAATGGTAGAAGACAAGAGCCAACGATTACCATAAAGGATGGGGAAAAGACACTTCAAGAGAATGTTGATTATTTCATTGAGTATTCAGGAGCTATGGTCAATGCCGGAACGTATAACATCAATATTACTGGTATTGGGAACTATTATGGATCTAGTATAAAAAACTTCACGATTAATAGATTCACTTTGACACAGGATATGTTGCAACCGTCTCTAAGTCAGATCATCGCTAATGGAGAGGTGCAAAAGCCGGAAGTGGTTGTAAAGAATGGGGAAGATACGTTAAAACAAGGATCTGACTATAACATCTACTATAAAGGCGATTTTATTGCCATTGGTGAGTACTTAATTACAATCACTGGAATGGGTAACTACAGTGGTAGTGTCGCTAAGACCTTTGAAATTAAGAATCAACTGGATCTTACAAAATGTACGGTAAAACTAAGTAACGATAGTTTTGTTTATAACGGCGAAGTACAAAAACCAGATGTAACGGTGTTGAATG
>JAEYRR010000124.1 GCA_023435505.1 Bacillota bacterium
TAAGTTTCTTCAAAAAGCCGTTAAGCTCCTCTATTCGTGTAGATGTCTCATCAAAACAGTTGATCACACGGGAATCCCCAAGTAATGCCTTGCTTATTTTTTTAACAACTCCCTGTTCCTTACCAACTGTAAAGTTTGCAGCATCGAAACCCTCTTCATTATTTAATAATTTTTCACTCATCAGACTTCTTACATCATAAAAAAGTCCTAAGGTGCCAAAGGAAATATTGGTGTATTTAATCGTAGTGATGATTTCATTACGTTGGTTTTGACTTAATGGTTGAATCGTAGTACTTCCTTTATTATCCATTCCTAACATCCTTCCTTCTTATCCAAATCTTCAAAGCTTTTCCTATTGTAACATATTTTTTAAATTAAGAAAAGGCAATTGTAATAAACCTTTCATTTATCACAATCACCTTTATTCTTTACTTATAAGTATGTATTGAATTAGTCCTCATCAAATACATTTTCCAAATCAACATCTGCATAAACCAAGGAACAATAACCATCTACTACTGCCCCGTTGTTAATCTGTACAGATTTTGCCTTGATATTACCTTTAACAATAGCAGTAGAATCCAGAATAACCGCTCCAGATACATCAATCTGACCTTTTATAGCCCCAGCAATAACACCAGCACTTGCATTGATATCTCCAATCACTACTGTACCCTGACCAACCTTTATACTACCTGTACTTTCCACATTGCCTTCTAAACGTTTTGCATTTACAAACACTTCCTGAGCCTTACTATTACCTTTTACCACACCGTTTATAGTAAGTTTACCACCACATTCGATATCACCTTCTACCTTACCATATACTTCAAGACCACCGCCAGAGTTAACGCTGCCGTTAATTACTGTACTTTTTCCTATTACAGTAACGTCAGAACTAGCAACTCCTCTTTCCTCTTTAACCTCTTGAAGCCCAATGATATCATCCTTCTGGTCTTTTTCATTAGCTATCTCTGTAATCATAGTATCCTCCTCAACATCTATAAAAGTAATATCGCTATCTACCTCTTCTTCATCAATAGAGTCAACAATACTTAAGTCTTCTTCACTTAAAGGTTCTATCCGATTATCAAGTAACCCTTCATCTTCTGATTCTACTGGATATGATATAAGCTCTTCATCCTGATCATTCTCAATGTCGGTACCTAAAACATCAGCAAAAAGCATCTCATCATCTGTTGTCATTACATCGTCCATTTTAAAATCATTTTCTTCGCCAAGGTTTTTACCTTCATCTAATGCCTTCACTTTTTGTAGAAATGCCTCAACATTGGCATCGATTTTATCTACTCTCTCTTGTTCAGAAGCGCTGACCCTCTTATCCTCTGATTCTTTCTCTAAATCCAGATTATCTAGCGTATCAACTACTTCGTCGTCTTTAAAAAGAAGTTCCTCATCACTATCTGTAAAAACATCATCCGGGAGTAATTCATTGACTGCTTGGGAAAAATCATCTTTAAAATCTTTAAAAAACCCCATATCCTTTCCTCCTATAAGTTATATTTCTTCACTTTTAGAGTTCAATATATAAAAATCAAATTAACATATCTATTTTATCACAATCTGTATTATTTTCCAACAAAAGTTTGAAAAAACAATAATTATTTGGATATCTCTGATAAGTGACTCAAGAAATAGGATAAATCCTTAGCTAATTTTAGTATATCAATGGAGTCGATAGGTGGTATATGTATTAACACAATCTTCGTAGGGTACAGTTCTTTCGCAATTTTATGTAGTCCAACTGCATAAACATGATTTGCCAAGAGGGTCCCTGCTTCCCCTGACAATTCTATCTTATAATTACATTCTCCTAAAAACTGATACAAGGATTCTACAGAATAGCCTGTCTCATATGTATTCCCGTCCATCTTAGCAGCAGTTTCGATTACAATCTTATCGCTGTCTGATTTCTGTTCAAAAGAAAATACCAAATCATACGTCTTACTATCTAGTTGATGATTAAGCTGAGCCTCGCACTTCTGAAAATCATTTTCCAGATAAAGTTCATCTACTCCGCGTTTATGAGAGATGAGGTCCAATAAGACTTTTGAAGAATTATTTTTTCCCTTAAAGGCTGTCAATAACACATTCATGGTAACTCTCCTTTCCATCTGAACCTATTTCTTAAACCATATAAAACATTCACCTTATTATAACATCTTCCTAGCATTATCTCTATCAACTTTTAGAATTTTCATTCTTTTGTTATAAAAAACAGAAAGCCCTAACTTGCTTCTATATCGTATAATAAACTAGGTCCAGACGTATAAATGTCTGGACCTAGTTTACGATTTTAACTTATACATTATACTTCATACTATACCGGTCGTGAGCTTCTCTAAACTCTTTATTCTCCATCGTTGAGCTTCTACGAATATAATCATGTATCTCAAAGTTTGCTTCATGGGTCTGAATCATACTAACCGCAATATTGGAGCAGTGATCAGAGACTCTTTCTAAATTAGCTAGCAAATCCACAAAAACAAAGCCCTGGGTGATGCTACAGACTCCATCCTGCAGTCGTTTGATATGACGGTTTTTCAATGTTTCCTCTAGCTCATCCACTACCTGCTCTAAAGGTTCGATACTCTTCGCCATATTAAGGTCCCCATGTTGGAATGCAATTGTAACATTATCCAGAATTTCCAGTACAGCACTGGTCATAATCCGTAATTCCTCACATGCCTGTTCAGAAAATATCAATTGTTTCGTATGTATCTCTTGCGCAAGTTCCATAATATTAACTGCATGATCTCCAAGACGCTCAAAATCTCCAATTACATGAAGCAGATTATTGATCTTCTGGCTATCACGGTCTGTTAATTCTTTTCCGCCAAGCTGAATCAGATAGGTACCTAAAATATCCTCATAGTGATCAATCTGCTCCTCACTGCTCTTAATATTCTCTGCTTCTTCAGCCGAGTAATTTGTTAGTAGTTGTATGGAGTTTTTCAAGGATTTTTGGACTACGTTAGCCATCTCCACTACCTTTGAGTCGCATTCACCAATTGCAACCGATGGAGTTGCCAGTAAACGCTGGTCAATAAAAGCAATCTCATTGGCAAGCTGTTTCTCATTTTTCTTATCTTTAATCAGCCATATAGACAGTTTTTCCAACTGTTTCATAAATGGAAGTAAAAGAAACGTGGTACAGATGTTAAATATACTATGAATAGCAGCAATACCAACCTCATTTATCGGTTTACTAACAAAAGCAAATTCAATAAACGAATTTAACAAATAGAATACAGTTAACCAAACCACAGTTCCAATCATATTAAAACTAATATGAATAATCGCTACACGTTTAGCATTTCTATTAACCCCAATACTAGATAATAAGGCAGTTACACATGTTCCAATATTCTGTCCAAAGATGACTGGCATTGCCATACCATAGGTAATTAACCCCGTTCCTGAAAGTGCAATTAGAATTCCTACGCTAGCTGCAGAGCTCTGGATAATACCTGTAAAGATAGCACCAGTTGCTACACCAAGAATTGGGTTATTAAAATGAGTTAGTATTTGGGTGAACTCTGGCATATCCTTTAAAGGTTCCACTGCTGCTGCCATAAGGTCCATACCGAACATTAAGATAGAAAAACCTAACATAATGTTACCGATATCCTTCTTTTTTGTGCTTTTTGAAAGCATAATCATAAGGATACCAGCTAGTGCTATGACTGGGGAAAATGACGATGGTTTCATTAATGAAATGAAGAAATTGTCATCTCCTACTCCAGTAAGGGATAATAACCATGCAGTCAATGTAGTACCTATGTTGGAACCCATAATGATACTAACTGTTTGCTTTA
>JAEYRR010000071.1 GCA_023435505.1 Bacillota bacterium
CAATTGAAGAGGTTGCAAGAACAACTGTATTCAACTGTAAACCAGATGTTATATGTGTATCAGGATTGACAGCAGGTTCATCAACGGATATGAATGTTTTAGAAAAAGTAAAAAGTAGCATTCCAGAG
Source organism: Bacillota bacterium (assembly GCA_023435505.1). GTDB lineage: Bacteria > Bacillota > Clostridia > Lachnospirales > Lachnospiraceae > KM106-2. Next base: position 129 of record JAEYRR010000071.1, read on the forward strand.
ACTAAAGTCTTTGCAATTACAGGATGTAAGCCAGAAACAATAGAGCGAATCCTTTCCATTGCAGATGGAGCAGTTGTAGGTACAACTTTCAAAAAAGACGGGAAATTTGAAAATCAGGTAGAATTAGAGCGTGTAAAGGTATTTATGGACAAAGTTCATCAAGTTCGTAAATAGAAGGGATGGTTGATTAATGAACACAAAGGATATCCTAAAAGAATTAATGTTAGTTGCCGCACCTTCTGGCTATGAAATAGAGATGGTAAGTGTGATGAAGAAATACTTGAATCAGTATTGTGACGAGGTTCAGGTAGATCGGTTAGGTAACTGCATAGGTAAAATTAACGGAAGGCATCCAGAATACCCAAGGGTCATGATTTTTGGCCACATGGATTCTTTAGGTTTAATTGTACGCCGTATAGAAGATACAGGATATATTCGTTTGGACCGATTGGGAGGGATTCCTGAAAAAGTATTACCTGGAACAGAATTCATGATTCGAAGTGAAAGCGGGAAATGGCATCTGGGAGTCGTTGGCCCAAAATCTCATCATGTTACTCCACCTGAAGAGAAGTATAAAGTAGAGAAAATGGACGAGTTATTTATTGATGTCGGTGCTAATTCAAGAGATGAAGTAAATGCCATGGGGATTTTCACAGGATGTCCAGCAGTTTATAAACCAAGAGCTAATACGTTACATAACGGAAGAATAAGTGGCACATCTATAGATAACAGAGGAGCATGTTGTTGCTTATTGGGCATTGCAGAGAAGCTTGCAGAAAATCGTCCTGATGCTGATGTTTATATCGTTGGAACGGTTCAAGAAGAGTTTAATCTACGAGGAGCCATGATGGCTGCAAGGCATGTAAAGCCAGATGTAGCAATTGGTTTGGATGTAGTTTTTTCTGGAGATACTCCTGATTTAGCGAATCGCTATGATCCGATTTTGGGAAATGGTCCTTGTGTTCAGTTGTATACATTTCATAGTAGAGGAACACTGAATGGAAACATTGTTCATGAACCTCTCTATAAGCTTATAAAGACGGTTGCTGAGGAAAATCATATAAACTTACAAAGGGCTACTGGGTTTGGCATGCTAACTGACAATTCCTATCTTCAATTAGAAGGGATGGGGGTAGCTGTAATAGATATGGGTTTTCCTACACGATACACCCATACTCCAGTAGAAACTTGTGATATACACGACCTAGAGGAGCTCATTGAATTAGTTTCATTGGTTGCTAATAGAATAGATCAGAATTTTCACATTGGACGTTTAGAAGTTTAATTGTTAGAAAAGAGGTTTTTATATGAGTAAAGTAAAATTAGCACTAGTAGGAGCAGGAGATCGTGGATTTCATTGTTATGCCCCTTATGTAACTGAAAATCCTTGGAAAGCTGAGTTTACGGCTGTTGCAGAAAAAAATCCAGAGAAGAGAAAGCTATTTGGTGATGAGTTTCATATACCAGAAAGCTGCCGGTTTGAGGATTGGAATGAATTGTTAAATGGTCCTAAAATCGCAGATGCCATCTTAATATGTACTAGTGATACTCTACATTATGAACCTGCCATGAGAGCAATGGAGAAGGGCTATCATATTTTACTTGAAAAACCGATGTCTACCACACTAGAAGAATGTTTAAAGCTTTTTAACGCAGCGAATAGTTATGATAGAATGTGTATTCTTTGCTTCGTTTTAAGATATACAGAATTCTTTTCAACGATAAAGCAAATACTTGACAGCGGAAAAATCGGTAAGGTCAATAGCATTGTTCATCAAGAAAATATTCCGCTTATCGATCAAGTACATGCTTTTACTCGAGGTATTTTTAGTAAAGAAAAGATAGCTTGCCCAATTATTATATCCCATTGTTGCCATGATCTAGACTTGATCAGCTGGTTTGCTGGAGCACAATGCACTAAGGTGTCCTCTTTTGGCAATGTAACCTATTTTAATGAACAAAACGCTCCAAAGGATGCGCCTTTAAGGTGTTTAGATGGTTGTCCACATTCAGAAACCTGTAATTATTATGCACCGAATTACTATCTTACAGAAGATATTAGTTGGCCTACGTCTACAATATGTACAGATATGAGTTTTGAATCTAGGTTAAAAGCTCTAGAAGAAGGTCCTTATGGAAGATGTGTATTTCATTGTGATAATGATGTGGCTGACAATCAAACAGTTATTATGGAATTTGAAAATGGAGTTACTGCTAATTTCTCACTTCAACCATTTTCAGGGAAAAATGGTCGAACTCTCAAAATTATGGGAACAGAGGGTGCTTTGACTGCTGACATGGATCATAATACGATTGAATTATTTGATCTACGTACACAAAGAAAAGAAATTATGAATATCAAACCATCAAAATATAAATATGGTGGTGGTGATCATGGCATTATGGAATACTTTGTATCCGAAGTTGCAAAGGGTTCTCAAGGTGGAATAACTTCCCTTGATTCGTCTATAGAAGCACATTTAATAGCATTTGCAGCTGAGAAATCCAGAAAAGAAGGCATAGTGGTGGATATGAAAACAATGAGAAACTTACCATCTATTTAGGATAATACAGAGGAGGAACATGGAAGCTTTTTTAGGAATTGATTTGGGTACTAGTTGTGTAAAAGTAGCCCTTATAACAGAAGCTGGACAAATACTAGGGTTAGGTAGTAGCGATATTAGTGTCATGTTTCCGAAGCCTGGTTACGTCGAGCAAAGACCAATAGAGTGGTGGCAAGGCACAAAAATAGCAATTGAAAATGTACAAAAAAAGTGTCCCAATATTAGGATTAAGGGAATTGGGATATCTGGTCAAATGTTGGGCTCAGTATTGATTGATGATAATAATCAAGTGATAGACAATTGCATCATTTGGATGGATCAAAGATCGGGTGAAGAGACTGATGAGATTATAAATAAACTTGGTAGGCAGTACATATTAGATCATACAGCCAATGATCCCCTAGTAAGCTATTGGGCACCAAAAATATGTTGGCTAAAGAAACACAAACCTGATATTTATGATAGGATTGCACATATACTATTTCCAAAAGATTATCTAAAATTTAAACTAACAGGTACATATGATATTGATGTGACGGATGCCACTGGTACAATGTTGTTTTCTACAGAGAAAAGAGATTGGGATTGGGATATGTTTGATAAATTGGAGATACCACGAAGTATCGTCCCAAAACATGTTTCAGAATCAATCGAGGTTATTGGTAGAGTTAGTAAAGAGGCGGCTGACTACTTAAATATACAAGAAGGAATACCAGTTGTTGCAGGTGGTGGAGACCAGATGTGTGGAGCAATTGGTTTAGGTGTTGTTAGTAAAGGAAAGATAGCCTCAACAATTGGAACATCTGGGTGTATCTTTTCCTATAGTGATACTTGTATTACGGATAGTCAGCAACATGCAATTTTGTCCTATTGTCATAGTGTTCCAAATGCTTGGAGTGTGTATGGTTGTACACTAACAGCAGGAGGAGCATTTCAGTGGTTGAAAAATTCGGTATTTTCTAAAATAAAACAATGTTCCTATGATGATATGACAAGATGGGCGGAAAGTGCTGTACCAGGAAGCGAAGGGTTGATTTTTTTACCTTATCTTAATGGTGAAAGAACGCCACATCCAAACCCTGATGCAAGAGGTGTCTTTTTTGGGTTGTCTACTAGACATGGGAAAGAAGAAATATGCCGTAGCGTTATGGAAGGTGTGACATATAGCTTAAATGATACAGTAGAAATTCTACGAAATAACGGTGTTACAATAAATCAAGTGATAGCTGCAGGTGGAGGTGCTTCTAGTAGGTTATGGCGCCAAATACAGGCTGACATTTTTCAAGCTGAAGTAGTTACTACAAATGTGAAAGAAGCTCCTGCTACTGGTGCAGCCATGATTGCAGCGGTTGGATTACATAGTTATTCTTCATTTGATGAAGCAGCAAAAGCTATAATAAAAGTGGAGTCGATTACTGCACCAAATGAAAGTCTAAAAGAATTATATAGTGATTATTATAGGATATACAAGCAATTATATGATAGTTTAGAACCTTTGTATAAGGCTCAGGCCCATAATGTAAGAAAGTGGCAAGATTATGAATAAAACATATGAGATTATTCCTTCCATAGCTTCAGGAAATATGCTTATGCTAGGACAGACGATAGAAGAACTGAAAGGCTTTAATAGATTGCATCTTGATATTGAAGATGGTAATTTTGTACCTAATATTACTTTTGGAATCAAAACGATACAAGCTATTTCAAGTGTCGCAACACAATTGTTGGATGTTCATATTCTTGCCTATCATCCAGAAAGATATATAGACCAATTGTCAGAGTGTGGTGTCAGCAACGTAGCAGTGCACTTTGAGACTCTTAAATATCCTATGGAAGTTTTGCATCAAATACATTGTATGGGGATGAAAGCAGGACTAGCATTAAACATTGCAACCCCAGTAGAACTGATTGAGCCGTTTGCTGAAAAAATAGATTATA